>DAIRVB010000625.1:0-2878 GCA_036803065.1 Streptosporangiaceae bacterium | reverse complement strand
CGGCGGTGGCGGCAGGACCGGCTGCACGCGGGGCGCCCGAGGCCCTGCGCCTGCTGGCCGCCGCGGGCCCGGCCGGTCCTGGCCACGCGGCACAGGTGACGGCCGCGCTGCGCGCGGGGGACGCCCATAATGGCCAGCCCGGGTCGCGCGAGTGGATGCCGCTGCTGGCCGCCGTGGTGCTGGCCCAGGGCCGCCGCGTGCCGGCCAGCCCGGCGGTAGCGGGGACGGCGGCGGGGCGTCTCGTGGCGTGCCGCCCGCATGAGCGGCCGCCCGGTGACTGCCGGGACGCCATCCTGCTGGTGGACCGCCCGCTGCCGTCCCTGGCGCCGCTGCTGTTCGCGGCTCGCGGCGTCATGGCCCGGGCCGGCGCGGCCGGCTCGCATCTGGCCGAGGTCGCCCGCAGTCTCGGCGTGCCGATGGTGATCGGATGCCAACCCGAACCGGTGATGGGCCCTTGCGTCGCCGGCCGGGACTGGATCGCCGCTATCGACGGCTCAACCGGCGAAGCCGCACTGCTCGCCGGGTGAGGACACGTAACGGGAATCGATGACAGCAAAGGTGGCGAGCATGGTGCGATGGGGAATTGTCGGGCTGGGCCGGATAGCTGATACCGAGATCGCCCCCGCGATCAGTGCCAGCAAGGACGGGGTCCTGCAGGCGGTGGTCAGCCGGGACCAGGGGCGGGCGGACAGCTTCGCGCAACGGCACCAGGCGGCGCGCGGGCTCACGGACTACGGCGAGATGCTGGCCGACCCGGAGGTGGACGCGGTCTACATTGCCACCCCGAATGCCCTGCACGCTGACCAGGTGGTGGCGGCCGCGGAGGCCGGCAAGCACGTGATGTGCGACAAGCCGCTGGCGACCAGCACCGCCGCGGCCCGGCGGGCGGCGGCCGCGTGCGAGGCGGCCGGGGTCCGGCTGGGGATCACCTTCCAGACCCGGTTCCACGACGCCTTCATCCCGTGCCGGAAGGCGATCCAGGATGGCTCGCTGGGAGACATCCGGGCGGTGCAGGTGGAGATGAGTTCGGGCCGGACCCTGCTGAAGGGATGGCGCACCGACCCGGCGCTCGCCGGGCTGGGCAGCATCAACAACATCGGCGTGCACGCCTTCGACCTGATCCGCTACCTGCTCGGGGCCGAGGTGACCGAGGCGACGGCGATGGTCGGGCATGAAAGCGGGCTGGACCCGGAGACGCTCGCGCTCGTGCTACTCCGTTTTGACACTGGCGCGCTAGCCTATGTCAACGCGAATCAGTCTGTCCCCCGCTACCAGGCGGACATCAGCGTCTACGGCACGAAGGGCACGGTGCTCGGCCGGTCCTGCACCCGGCCGAACATGACCGGAACGCTGAGCATCCTGACCGAGGACGGGGACACCACCGTCGAGACGTCCAGCTTCGACGCTTACAGCAAGGCTGTAGCCGCCTTTGAAGACGCCCTCAGAGACGGCCGTGAGCCTAGCCCGTCAGGGCTGGATGGGGTGCGCAGCGTCGAGCTGACCGCCGCGATCGCGGAATCGATCAGGGCCGGGCGTACGGTGGCGCTGGCCGCGTAGGCGACCGGCGGGATCCCGCGAGCCGCGCCGGAGCGGGCCGGCGGCGGCGGAGGCCATCGCCCGGGCTCAGCGCGAGAGCATGCCCTTCAGCACCGCGAAAACACACGCCGGGTCTTCCTCGAGGCGCCCCTGCGCGAGCGCGGCCAGGTGAAGCTGCGCGCTGGCCGCGAACAGCGGCAGCGGGCAGCGCACCTCCCGGCTGAGCCCGCTGATGAGGTCGATGTCCTTCTGGAAATATTCCAGGCGCATGTTGGCTTGCGTGAAGTCGCCCGCGATCATCATCGGGCCCCGGACCTCGAGCATCCGGGAGTTCCCGGCCCCGTCGGAGAGCGCCTCCAGCGCGAGCGCGGGGTCGAGGCCCGCGCGCTCCGCGAAAACCAGCGCCTCCGCGGCCGCTGTGTGATGCACGGTGACCAGGTGGTTGGCGATCAGCTTCATCCGCATTCCGTTGCCGAAGGCGCCGACCTCGTATTGGACCCTGGAGAACGCGGCGAGCACCGGCCTGCACCGCTCGATGGCTTCCGGCTCGCCGCTGGCGTACACGGCGATGTCGCGCACCCGCATCTGACTCGCCGTGCCGCTGAGCGGGCAGTCCAGCATCACCGCACCGGCCTGCGCGAGCACGTCCCGCGCCGCCTCCTTGTCATCGAGTGGCAGGGTGCTCGTCTCGACCACGATCAGCCCGGGGGAGGCCGCAGCCGCGAGCCCGTCGCTGGCGTCGACCACCGCCCGCAGCGCGGCCACCGAGGGCAGCGAGGTGATCACCACTTCGGCTGAGTCCGCGGCCTCACCAGGGCTTGCGGCCGCCCGGCCGCCGGCCTCTTCGAGCGCGTTGGCCGCTTCCTGGCGCACGTCGTAGCCCTGGACCAGGAAACCCGCCGCGAGCAGGTGCCTCGACATCGGACTTCCCATGTTGCCCAGCCCGATGACGGCTACGGTCGCGGTATCAGATGCCATGTCAGTGCCGTCCCTTGCGTAGTGGGCCGGGCGACGCCAGCCCTTGACTCTCTTGTTGTTCCTCACCCGTAATGGCGCAGCCCCGGGCCCGGGACGAAGCGCCCGGACGGTTCCCCGGCCGGCTCGCCCGGCCAGGCCGCCTGGCCGCCGCGCAGCATCGTCCCCACCACGCGCCCGCGCACCTCACGTCCCGCATACGGGGTCCACCCGGACCGGGAGCGGACATGATCGTCGCTGAGGACCCAGCGCGCCCCGGGGTCGACCAGCGCCACGTCGGCGTCGTACCCGGGGCGCAGGTCGCCCTTGCCAGCCAGGCCGTAGTGGCGCGCGGGCGCGGTCGCGTAGGCGTCCACCATGCGCTCCA
>DAIRVB010000624.1:388-2895 GCA_036803065.1 Streptosporangiaceae bacterium | reverse complement strand
CAAATGCTTCGTGATCATGGAGTCAGCGGCGGCGGCGGGGGACTGGAGCCGGGGCTGATCAATCTGCAGCCCGGCATCCCGTGGACGGAGGGCATCGACCGGGCCGCGTGGCGCCGGGCCTGGCGGCGGGCCGCGGCTGCGCCGATCTCGAACTGGCCCGACACCAGGGGACTGCCGGCCCTCCGCAGCGCGCTCACCGGGTACCTGCGGCGCAGCCGGGCAGTCCGCTGCGGCACTGGCCAGGTCCTGGTGACCCGCGGGGTCTCGGCCAGCCTCAGCCTGCTCGCCACCGCGCTGCTGCGGCCCGGTGACCGGGTAGGGATCGAGGAACCCGGGTACCAGGTGGCCCGTGCGGTATTCGAGGCGCACGGCGCGCGGCTGGTGCCGTGCCGGGTGGACTCCGACGGCCTCGTGGTGCGGGAGCTCCCCGATGACCTCCGGATGGTCTATACAACGCCTGCCCACCAGTACCCGCTCGGTGGACGTCTCGCGGTGCCCCGGCGGCAGGCGCTCATCAGCTGGGCGCGGGCCGCGGGCGCGCTGATCGTCGAGGACGATTACGACGGGGAGTTCCGCTATGACGTCGGGCCGTTGCCCGCCCTGTTCGGCTTGGACCCGGACGTGGTGGTCTACCTCGGAACCACCACGAAGACGCTCACACCCAGCCTCGGTGCGGGCTGGCTGGTCGCCCGGCCTGATCTCGTGGACGGCCTCGTGGACGCGGGTTCCGCCGCCGCACCGCGGGTTCCGGAGCCGGTGCAGCACGCGGTCCTCGCACTGCTCGAGAACGGGGACCTGGAACGGCACATCAGGCGAATGCGGCATGACTATGCGCGGCGCCGGGCCGCCATGGTCAGCCTGCTCGGCTCGTCCGGCCGGCTTCACGGTGACACCGCTGGCATGCACATGTTCCTGGAACTGGCGCCTGGAGCCGACGACGAGGTGGCCGCGGCCGCGCAGGCGCGCGGCGTTGGCGTGGTGGCCCTGCGGCGCTACTTCTCCGGGCCGCCCGTGCGGCATGGCCTGGTGCTCGGGTACGGTGCGGCGAGCCTCGGCGAGGTCACCCGTGCGTGTCAGGTGCTGGCGGAGATCCTACGATCATCGGAACACGGGTCTGGGTGAGGAACACGTGTCTGGGTGAGGAGCGGCATGGCGGATCGCGGCGTACCGGGCATCGAGGATGCGTCCCGGCTGGGGCGGTGGCTGGCCGAGAATGGCGTGCCCGGCGATCAGGGGCATCCGCCGCGCGCGACCCTGATCGCCGGCGGCCGATCCAACCTGACCTACCTGCTGGACGTGGGGCTACCGCCCGGATCGGCCGAGGTGACGCTGCTGGTGCTGCGCCGCCCGCCGCTTGGCCACGTGCTGCCGACCGCCCATGACATGGCCAGGGAGTACCGGTTGCTCAGTGCCCTGCATGGCACAGACATCCCGGTGCCCAGGCCGGTGGCGATCTGCCCGGACCCCGCGGTCATCGGCGCGCCGTTCTACGTGATGGAGCACGTGGCCGGGCTGGTGATACGGACCAGGGAAGACGGCGCGCAGGTCTGGCCTGCCCAGGCCCATCAGCTATCGCTGCGATTCGCGGACATGCTCGCCGCTATCCACGCAGTTGATCTGGCCGCCGTGGGGCTTACCGGGTTCGGCAGGCCGGAAGGCTATCTGGAGCGTCAGCTAACGCGCTGGCAGCGGCAGTGGGAGCTATCCCAGACGAGGGAGATGCCAGGTTATGAACAGCTCACTGCGCGGCTGGCGGCAGGGCTCCCGGCGGCGGCCGGGAGCGACGGGACCCTGGTGCACGGCGATTACCGCCTGGACAACATGCTGATCGCGCTGGGCAGTCCACCACCGGGCAGTCCACCACCGGGCAGTCCACCACCGGGCAGTCCACCACCGGGCAGTCCGCCGATGATCACTGCGGTCCTCGATTGGGAGATGTCCACGCTGGGTGATCCGCTCGCGGACCTTGGGCTCGCCCTCGTCTACTGGGCCGATGCCGACGACGACGAATCAATGGAACTCAGCGTGGGCTCGTCGGTGACGGCCGGGCCTGGCTTTTTGAGCAGGTTGCAGGTCGCGGAGAGATACGCGGAACTGACCGGGCGGGACGTGTCCAGGATCGGGTACTACATGGCCTTCGGCTGCTTCAAGCTGGCCGTGGTGCTTGAAGGCATCCATGCGCGGTTCCTGCAGCACAAGACGGTCGGCGAAGGGTTCGAGCAGGAGGGCCCAGCGGTTCCGTTGCTGATCCAGCGCGCGCACCGGTTGCTCGACGCGGCCCAGTGACGCGGCCCAGTGACTCGGCCCAGTGAACTAGCAACAGCGCACTGGCCGAGTAGAAACTCGCCCAAGGAACGGAATCGCGCGGGGGATCCTGGGAAATTGGATATGAGGCCCGGCACCCCGCTCTCGCCGGGCCTCACACCGTGTCCCGGCCTGGTGGCCGGGGGATATATGAGGCCCGGCACCCCGCTCTCGCCGGGCCTCACACCGTGTCCCGGCCTGGT
>DAIRVB010000624.1:0-288 GCA_036803065.1 Streptosporangiaceae bacterium | reverse complement strand
GGCCGGGGGATATATGAGGCCCGGCACCCCGCTCTCGCCGGGCCTCACACCCTGCCCCGGCCTCGCGGCCGGGAAGATGGTACGAGGCCCGGCGCCCCGCTCTCGCCGGGCCTCATAAATGAGGACGCGCGGCCGGGCAGAGCGGTTCACACGTTCACGAAGCTTCGTTTACGAAATGGCGCGCCGCCCATCCCGCGCGGGGGCTGCCGCTAGCTCGGGGGGCAGTTGGGGGAGCAGAGCCGACGCGCGAGGGCGCTGAAAAACACCGAGGTGACCTGGGACGGGCTG
>DAIRVB010000623.1:0-2924 GCA_036803065.1 Streptosporangiaceae bacterium | reverse complement strand
GGCCTGCTGCGTGGTCCATTCCCCGGTCGGGTGCAGGGTGACTCCGAGGATGCGGATGCGCCGGGTCGCGTGCTCGATCACGGCCAGGACATAAGCCTGGGTACCGCCGGGCAGGTCGGCCGTGAAGAAGTCGCACGCCAGGATCGTCTCGGCCTGGGAGCGCAGGAACTGCGACCAGGTAGGCCCGCATCGGCGCGGCGCAGGGTCGATTCCGGCATTCTTCAAAATCTCCCATGCTGTCGAGGCCGCTGCCTTCACTCCCAGGCCGGCCAGTTCACCATGGATCCTGCGGTATCCCCAGCTGGGGTTTTCGCGGGCCAGCCGGAGGACCAGCGCCTTGACGTTCCGGCGGGTGGCCGGCCGGCCGCTCTTGCCGTGCGTGGATCTGGCGGCCTGGCGGCGGCGGACGATGTCGCGGTGCCAGCGCAGGATCGTGTCCGGGGTGACCAGCAGCCGCAGCCCGTGGCGGCGGGCTTTCGGTATCACGCTGAGCAGGGTCGCTAGGAGTGCCCGGTCCGCCCAGTTCAGCTTCGGGCGGCGCGGCTGCCGCCGCTGCAGGACGGCGAGCTGGTGGCGCAGGATCAAGATCCCGGCCGTCTTCCACGCCTCTTCGCGCCGGGACAGCTCCAGCCCTGCGGTCAGTCGCGTGATCAGGAGGAAGACGAACCGTAGGCTCATGATCGGTGATCATCACGGCTGGACGGCTGGGAGGGTAACTGTGCTGGTCAGAGCCGTGGACGGGATTCTCGGCACGTACAGCTGATCGCAGGACTGGTGCTCGGCATTGGCCCGCTTGCCGGGGACAGCCAGCTCAGCCTGGTGCTGCCGCGGGCGCTGGCCGGCTACCTGCTGGGGCTGCTGGCCAGCGAGCTCGTGGCGCCGCACCCGGGTCGCCCGCCGCGCCGTTCCGCCGCGCTGCGGGCGCGGCGCTCCGGTGACCTGGTTCCGGCGGTGGCCCGGATGGCGCCGTGGATCGTGCTGGTCCCGGTGCTCGCCTCTCCTCTTGTGGCCCTGATCCGCCCCGCAGGCCTGCCGCCCGGATCGTGACCGCCAACTACAACTGCTGGGCCGCCTCTGGTCCGGGCTGGCCCGCGCTGCCGGTACTGGCTGCTGCTGCCGTCATCGCTCTGGCGGGCCTGGCCGTCGCGGAACTAGCCCCGGCGGCCCTTGCGCGCAGGGCGCGGCCGGCGGATGATCCTGCTGCCGCGCGGCTCGACGACATGCTGCGGCAGATTTCGGCGCGCACTGTCGTCGGAGGGGCGACGGCGCTGGGGCTGACCTTGCTCGGGACGCTGGGCCTGGCTGTCACCAACGAAGCTTCCCGCCTCGTCTGCTCTCCGCCGCCCGGGCCCCTGCTGCCGGCTTACCCCTGGGCGGCTCACCTGACGCCGTGGCTCCAGCTGGCCTCGATTGCTGTCTTGGTGGCTGCGCTCGTCACCCTCGCCGCGTGCCGGCGCTCCCAGGATCCGCGCCGCTGGCGGGCCCCAGGTGAGACATCGTGATTCTCTCCGTCGACCTGGAGTCCGCGCTGCCTCCTTACGAGCAGATCCGAGCTCAGATCACGGCCATGACCGCCAGCGGCGTTCTGCCGCCCGGCACGCGCCTGCCCACCATCCGGCAGCTTTCCGCTGACCTCGGCCTGGCGCCGGGCACCGTCAGCCGGGCGTACCGCGAACTCGACGCGGCCGGAGTCATCAGCGCCCGCGGCAGGCATGGGACCTCCATCGCCCGGCCGCCGACGCTGACACCCGATGAGCGCGCCAGGCAGACTCCGAGGTCAGCCCGCGTCACGGGCCAGCCCCACCGCCGCCCCCCGAGCCCGACACGACGGTCACAGACCAGGTCATCCGCCATTCGGCATCTCCGGACGATGCGCACGACCTCGGTAAGAGTGCACAGCCATCGGCTGGCTTGCATGATCATGGCCGTGGGACGGTGAATCTGCTCGCCCGCTGGCGGCGTGTCAGGCTGCGTGTGGGGCGATTTCCACGATGAGGTCGGCGTTAAGGGCTGCGGAGATTCGTTCGAGCAGGGGGATGGTCGGGATGACTCCGCCTGCTTCCAGGCGTGAGAGGGCGGGCTGGGTCATGCCGGCGCGGGCGGCGAGTTCGACCTGTGAGAGGCCCAGTTCGAGGCGGCGTTCGCGCACAGCGTGGCCGATCAGGAATGCCCTGCGTGCCTCGGCGTGTCCCTCCCGGTATTCCTCGCTGGCCCGGCGCTGCTGGGCGAGTTCCTCGTAAGAGGAGTGGTCAGCGGCCATGTCAGTTCACCTCCCGGTCGAACGCCCGATGGGCTGGGCCGTGTTCGGTCTCGCAGATCTTCTGCGCCTGTAAGGCTCGGGCCACCTCGGCGGTCTCAGAGCTGCGGGTCTTGCGGAACACTGTCAGTAAGATCACGCGCTGGCCCGGTGCCAGCCAGTAGGTGACCCGGGTTTGCTGGCGGAGCAGGTGGAAGCGCAGTTCGCGGACCTTCCCGCCGAGGTGACGCGTGTAAGGCTCGCTGAGATTCCCGGCATGCTCAGCCAGCAGACCGACGAGGAAGTCGGCCCGGCCGAAGTCGCGGTCGGTGAGCTTCTCCAGCCAGGACCGCACTTCGGGCTCGATCTCCACCATGTACAGGCCAGTCATGCACTCAATGCTATATGCATTTCATGCTATAGCAAAGCGGTGCTTGGCTCCCCCGCACATGTCATGAGGCAGGCAGCGTCACGTGCCGGAGGCCATGTAGGCGGCGAGGATGTAGTTGGGGTGGCGGTCGAGGTTCTTGCGGGCCCTGTCATAACGCATGGTGGTCCGCGGGTCGGTGTGGCGGGCGGCGATCTGCACGTCGCGCAGATCCACGCCGGCGTCAAGCATGGTTGTGACGAATGTGTGCCTGAGCATGTGGGGATGTGGCCGGGTGATCCGCACGCCCGCCTCCTCGGC
>DAIRVB010000622.1:0-2925 GCA_036803065.1 Streptosporangiaceae bacterium | reverse complement strand
GTCCTGTGGCGGGCTCGCCAGAGCCTGCCGTCCCGGCTGCGTTCGCGGCTGACGGGGCCCCTTCGCTGGTTGCTCCCGGCCTCAAGCGGCCGCAGCGCCCGGCGCGGCTCCAGTACAGCGCGCCCAGCGAGGACGGCACCGGTGAGGTGGAGCAGCACGCCGAAGGATCGGCGACCGGCGACTTCAGCCGGGTCGGCCGTAACGACCTGTGCCCGTGCGGCTCCGGCCGCAAGTACAAGCGCTGCCACGGTGACCCCCGCAACCGCCAGGGCGGCTGACCAAGGCAGCGCCGCCAAAGGCAGCGCCAGCCACAGGCAGCGCCGCCAAAGGCAGCGCCAGCCACAGGTGGCGCCGCCAAAGGCGGCGCCACCACAGGCTGGGCCAGGTCGGTTGAGGTCAGCGGCTTGGGCGGCTGGTGGAGCCGGTGTCGGCGTAGTCCCAGATCGCCCGCAGTAGCTGCTCCGGGGTTTCGATCTGCGGGACGTGGCCGGTGGCGGGCAGCAGCTGGAATCGGGCGCCGGGGATGGCGGCGGCGAAGGCGCGGCCATAGTCGGGGTCGACGATCTGGTCGCTGTCCCCCCACAGCACCAGCGTGGGGAGTGCGACCTGGCTGAGACGGCCGCGCAGGGTGGGGTCGGGCGTGGTCGGCTCGCCGCCGTAGACGATCAGGGCGGCGCGGTTGGCGGCCATGCCGGCCCGCTGCGCTTCGGTCATGGCGGCGGGGTCGATGCGGAAGGGGGCTGGGTCGTGGTAGGAGAGCCGCGACAGTTCGTCCAGGGCCAGCGGGAAGATGTCGGTGACGGGGTGTCCCTCGACCTCGATGCCGACCGCGTCGACCAGCACGATGCTGCTGATCCGGCTGGTGGGCAGCAGGGCTAGCTCGGCGGCTATCCAGCCCCCGATGGAGTTTCCGATGACGGTCACGTCGTGCAGATCGAGCTGCTCGAGCAGTTCCCGGTAAAGCGCGGCGAGCCCGGCGATGCTGGTCAGCCCGTCTGGGCGCGGTGTGCCGTTGAAGCCGGGATGGGTGGGCGTGTAGACGCGGGCGTGCTCCCGGGTGGTGAGTAGCCCGGCGAAGCCTGCGACCGACTGGGGTCCGGCGCCGCCATGCAGCAGGAGGAAGGGACGCCCCTGGCCTTGTTCGTCGACCGTGACGTCGACCTGGCCAGCTCCGGCCGTCGTGAGAGTGTGCGTGGTCGTGGTCATCGTGTGCCCTCCAGGTGGGTGCGCGCTGGTGCTCCGTCCGCGAAGTCGGTTGATGGCACCGTCGCGTAGCGAGCCATCACGCCGGCGACAGCGTCGCTGGTCAAGGACTGGCCAGAGTCGACCATGTCCTGCAGATCCCGGAAATACTGCACGTAAAGATCGGGCGTGAAGGTGTTGAGCAGGACCGTCGTCTCCTCGCCCGGGTTGGCGAAGGTGTGCGGCGCTCCCGTCGGGACCATCACCAGCGTGCCCGGGCCTGCGTCGTAGCTGTTGTCCCCGACGGTGAACCGCGCCGTGCCCGAGATGACGTAGAACCCTTCATCGTGCTGAGCGTGCCGGTGCTGCTGCGGCCCGTCGGTGTGCGGGGCGATCGTGATCTCCCCCAGGCCCAGCCGGTGCTGGGTCGTGCTGCCATCCTCCAGAATCCGCATCTGGACTGGTCCGCGGAGGACTACCTCGCCGTCACCTGGGCGGACTATTGATACTTCGGTCATCTGAACTCCACTTCGTGAGAGCTGACTTTCATGACTTTAGAGACTCGGCTACCGTTATGCAAGTTAACTATCGTAATAAGAGAGTACTTGACTAATGTTCGTTGGAGCGTGAGGATGGGGTGATGACCAGCCAGGCCCGGACCGGCCGATCCAATCAGAAGGAGCGCACCCGCAGGGCCATAGTCGACGCCACCCGCGACATCATCCGCACGGGCGCCGAGGTGACGATGCCCGCGGTGGCGAAGTCGGCGCTGGTTTCCGAGGCCACCGCCTACCGCTACTTCCCCGACCTCGTCTCACTGCTGCGCGAGGCGCTGGCTGGCGTGTGGCCCAGCCCGGCCCAGGCCCTCGAACCGGTCGCGCACTCCGGCGATCCCGTCGAGCGTGTCGCTTACGCCACCGAGGTCCTGCTGCGCCATGTGCTGGCCTACCAGGGCGCGGTACGCGCCATGATCTCCGGCACGATCACCCGGCCGGGCGCGGCCGCCGCCCGGCCCGGCTACCGGTTCGGGCTCATCGACCACGCACTCCGCCCGCTAGACGACGCACTGACAGTGACCAGCCCGGGCACGCTGGACCAGCTCAAGCGAGACCTCGCCGTGGTCATCAGCGCTGAAAGCCTGTTCACCCTCACCGACCTGTGCGGTCTCTCACCCGACGACGCGGTGGCCAGCGCCGTCCAGACCGCGCGCACCCTCACTGAGGCCGCGACCAGGCACTGCGGATAACCCCCAGGGTCACGCCGCCTCGACCGCGGTGCAGAGCCATCGGGGTGGCCGTCCGGCTGGGATGCCGCGCGGTTCTGAGAGTTCAAGCCGGACGGCAAGCGCACGGATGCGCGGGCCGAATCCGACGATCACCGTCATTTCAAGGACGTCGGAGCTTGGCTGGGAGGTGACCACCCGGCGTACCAGCGGCCTTTGCCTCGCGGTGGGCTGGCCGGCGGCCAGGGTGGGCCCCAGGCGCTGGATGTTGGACCTGGCCCGCTGAGTTGTCCAGGGCACGATCTGGCCGGCCGGGCGGGACCCGGCCAGAGTCTCAGCGAGAACCTGTGCGAACAGGCTGGGCCACCCCGGGGCAACCCTGCGATCCGGGTTGCCCCCGCTGGGGTCGGCTGAGTCCGGCCTGGCTGACCTGGGGCGGGCCGGGTCCAGGCGGGCCGGGTCCGGGATCGGACGCCGGGGCCCTCGGCCGTTGTCGCTTTCCTGCCCGCCGGCGGCCGTAC
>DAIRVB010000621.1:0-2927 GCA_036803065.1 Streptosporangiaceae bacterium | reverse complement strand
ACGACTACCTGATCAACGCCACCGGGCCGAAGCTGAACTTCGCCGCCACCCCGGGGCTGGGGCCGGACGGGAACTCGCTGTCGGTGTGCACTCCCGGGCACGCCGAGCAGGCGGCGCAGGCGCTCGGCGGAATAGTCGAGAAGCTGCGCGCCGGGCAGCGGCAGACCCTGGTGAGCGGGGTCGGGCACGGGATGTGCACCTGCGAGGGCGCGGCGTTCGAGTACACGTTCAACGTTGAGCATGAGCTGCGCACCCGGGGCCTGCGGGACCTGGCCGACGTGGTCTACCTGAGCAACGAGTACGAGCTTGGGGACTTCGGCGTCGGCGGGATGGTGTTCCAGCAGCAGGGATTCATCTCCTCAAGCCAGATCTGGACCGAGTCGCTGTTCCGCGAGCGCGGGGTGAAGGCCATCCTGCGCGCCCACGTCGAGCGGGTCGAGCCAGGCAAGATCTACTACGAGACCCTCGATGGCGCACGCGACGCTCTCGCCTTCGATTTCGCTATGCTGCTGCCGCCTTTCCGGGGGGCGGCCCTGAAGGCCTACGACCGGGCCGGGGCCGACATCACCGCGGACCTGTTCGCTCCCAGCGGTTTCCTGAAGGTCGACGCCGACTACATACCGAAGCCGAAAGACGAGTGGCGCGCCGTGGACTGGCCGAAGACTTACCAGTCCCCGCGGTACGCCAACGTGTTCGGGATCGGGATCGCGTTCGCTCCACCGCACGGCATCTCCACGCCACGCACCAGCCCCAACGGCACGGTGATCGCACCGGCTCCCTCGCGCATAGGCATGCCTTCGGCGGTGATGGGCCGCCAGGTGGCTCACAGCATTGCCGACATGATCCGCCACGGCGCCACCGAGCCGACCCACACCGCATCCATGGCGGCGATGGGCGCGGCCTGCATCGCCTCAGCCGGGGCGGGCATCCGCAACGGCACCGCCGCGGCCATGACGATGTACCCCGTCGTGCCGGACTATGACCGGTTCCCCGTCCACGGGCGCAGCGTGAAAGACACCTACGGCGAGATCGGGCTGGCTGCGCACTGGGTCAAGCACCGCTCCACTTCGTGTTCATCTACAAGGCCAAGGCCCGCCCGGGCTGTGCATTCCTGCCGGAGTAAGGAGCCCAGCGCGCGCAGCCAGCCCCCGTGACTGTCACAACTTTTGACCCTGGGGAGGCCAGGTGCCCCGGAAATGCCGGGACCCGGGGTCACGCCAGGTCGATGGCGATGCCGGGTTCCTGACGCAGGGTGTTGTGGACGGTGCAGTGCGATGCCACGGCCAGCAGGGCAGCCCTGCGCTCCGCAGGGACACCGCCAGGCACGATGACGCGCAACTGGATGGCGCCGACGCGGGCGGGCCGGTCAGCGGCCATCGCGAACCCGGCGTTCACGCGCAGCCCATCGCGGTCCAGGCCATGCCGCACCAGGTACCCGCCAGTGTAGAAGGCAACACACGAGGCGAGCGCGGCGACGAGCAGTTCCGTCGGGGTGGGAGCGGCGTCCGCTCCGCCTGCGCTGGCAGGCTGGTCGGTCAGCATGGCGTGGCCGCGTGTGGTGATCGCATACGACTCACCACCAGCGTGCGCGACCTCGATCCGGTTCGCCAGGCCCTCGCTGACCACGCCGGGCCCGGCTTCGCGCTCAGCGGCCGCGGCTTGCCCGAGCAGCGCAGCGGCGAGCCGCCGCGCCTCCGCCGGGGTCAGCCCGGCCCAGGCGCCGTCGTCCTGGCCCAGCGACCGCCCGACGTCCAGGCTGATCCGCCAGGCGGACCGTTCCGTCTCCCGCGTGATCATCTGCGGCCGCCGGTCAGCGGGCCCGCAGCGGGGCCCGCAGCAGTGGTGCGACGAGGCATGCCCCGGCCGCCCCGGCAGCCAGCGGGACGACACCGATGAGCGCGAGGACCAGGCCGCCGGTCCCGCCTGCGGCAATGCCGCCCGCGATCAGGGCCAGGCCAGCCAGCACCCGCGCGGACCGTCCCACCACCCCGTTCATGAGCTTGACAACTCTCATCACGCACCTCCCAAAAATACCCCGGTGGGTATATACGCTCATGATAGCCGCATGGGGCAGGGAATCATTCCCGCCGGGAGTGCCGACATCCGGCCCGGCCGCTGGCAGCCCTCCGGGGACTGGACGTGATGAAGGCCCGGCGGCAGTGATCAGCCTGTATACCGGTCGGGGTATTTGCGCATTGCCTCTCGCATGGGTTACGGTTCCCGGGATGGATACCCACCGGGGCATATAGGAGATGATCATGGTAGTGAAGTGCGTGCTTTCGCCGCGGCTCACCGCGACCGGGCCGTCACCGTGGATGTCAGGCAGCCAGATGAGTACGTTTCCGGGCATGTTCCCGGCACCACGCTGATGCCGATGGGGACGGCAGGGGAAGGCGGGCCGCGGCGATGATCGAGGTCATCAGCATCGACACCCCGGCGCTGGGTGACCGCAGTTACCTGGCGACCGCCGGGCGTGCCGCGCTGGTGGTGGACCCGCAGCGGGATATCGACCGGCTGCTGGCGGCCGCCGCAGTGCGGGGGGCCCGGATCACCCATGTGTTCGAGACCCACATCCACAACGACTACGTCTCTGGCGGCCTGGCGCTCGCCCGGGTCACCGGCGCGGCCTACCATGTGAACGTCGCTGACGAGGTGGCCTTCGACCGGATCGGAGTCACCGACGGCGATGCCATCGAGGTAGCAGACAGCATGCGGGTCCGGGTGATCGCCACTCCAGGGCACACGTTCACCCACCTGTCCTACGCGCTGGAGGACACCACCACCGGACGCGTGGCGGCGGTGTTCACCGGCGGGTCGCTGCTGCACGGCTCGACCGGCCGGCCGGACCTGCTCGGCCCCGCGCACACGGCTGCGCTGGCGGCCGCGCAGCACGCTTCGGCCAAGCGGCTGGCCAGCGCGCTTCCCGA
>DAIRVB010000620.1:0-2937 GCA_036803065.1 Streptosporangiaceae bacterium | reverse complement strand
AGCACGGGCCCAGCCAGCACGGGCCCAGCCAGCACGGGCCCAGCCAGCACGGGCCCAGCCAGCACGGGCCAGGAAGCGGTTCTCCGCACACCCGTTCAGGCTGGCATGGGCCACCTGTGGGCTCAGGTGCTGGGCATCCAGCAGGTGAACCTCGATGACGATTTCTTCAGACTGGGCGGGAATTCCCTGCTCGCCGCCGAGATGCTGGCCCGGGCACGCGTGATGTTCGGGATCGACGCCCGGCAGGTCCGGCCGCTCACCCGCTGCCTGCTGCGCGACCCAACCCTCGGCCGCTTTTCCGCCGCGGTGCAGGAGGCCCGCGCGGGGACTCTCATCACCGACAGCGTGGACGCTCGCGTCGACTACGCCCGCGAGGCGGCCCTGGACGTTCCGATCCGGCGCGACGCCGGGCCGCCGCCCCGCTGGGCGCAGCCCACCGACATCCTGCTCACCGGGGCGACCGGGTTCTTCGGCGTGCACCTGCTGCGTGAACTTCTGGCCACGACCGGCGCACGCGTGCATTGCCTGGTCCGGGCGCGTAACGCCGCTCACGGGCTGGAGCGCATCGCACAGGCGGCCGAGCGGTACGAACTCGGCCGCCTTCCCCTCGGCCGGGTCACCGCGCTGGCCGGCGATCTGGCCGCGCCGGATCTGGGCCTGCCGCAGGACACCTTTGACGAACTGGCGCGCGGCGTAGATGTCATTCACCACGCGGGCGCGCTGGTGAACTTCATCTACCCCTACAGCGAACTGCGGGCGCCTAATGTGACAGCGACGCGAGAGCTTATCCGCCTCGCCGGGCTTTACCGCGGCATACCCATACATTACGTCTCTACCGCCGCGGTGCTCGCGGGTTTCGGCCGCGCCGGGGTCCGGCACGTCTCCGAGGAGACGCCGCTCGCTTATGCCGAGTATCTTTCCGTGGGTTACGTGGAGAGCAACTTCATCGCCGAAGAAATGTTGCGGAACGCTGCGCGGCAGGGGCTGCCAATGGCTATCTACCGGCCTCTCGACATTGTCGGCGACCGGCGCAGCGGGACGTGGAACACATCCACAGAAATGTGTGCAATGATACGATTCATCACGGACACCGGGATGGCCCCGGACGTCGACCTGCCGCTGGATTTCGCGCCGGCCGATGTTTGCGCGGCGGCAATCGGCTATATCGCCACTCACATCGCGGCCAGCGCGACTACGTACCACCTCGCCAGCCCCAAGAAAACACTCCTTGGATCGCTGACGGACAGGCTACGGCACTTCGGATACGTGATCGACGAGATTCCCTACCAGGAATGGGTCGGTGAACTGCTCCGCTACGCTGCCGGGCACCCCTCTCATCCGATGACACCCTTCGTCCCACTATTCGTCGACCGCTCCCCCGGCTCCGACATGACAGTCGCCGAAATGTATCTCGATCATATTTTCCCGGCCTACGGCCGGGAAAATACCGAGATGGCGCTCGGCGGCAGCGGTATCGTATTCCCCCCGGTTGACGAGAGCCTGCTTGACCTGCACATCGCTCGGCTGATGAGCGCGGGCTACCTCAAGGTCCCGCCGGACGGGCGCCCGGGGAACCCGGCCTCCTCGAGCCAGGACGGCCCGCATGGCAGTCACTTATCACCGGGACTGGGCGTCACTCGACCTGACATCAGCCCCAGGAGACTCCCCGGTCGCTTTCTGCGGTGATCTGAGCCCAGCCAGCCTGCTCGCCGCTTACCAGCGGGGCATAGTCCCACTCCCGGCGCACGACGAATATTCGCGGAATTTTGGCGAGTTCCGGTACGAGGATAAAGTCGCCGCGGGCGTGATCGCCATAGTCGGCGACAGCCAGGATGATCCGTATAGCGTGGCATGGTGGTCGCCAGACCCGCGGCTGATCATGGATGTGCGGCACGTGCACATCGGCCGCAATGTCAGGAGACAACTGCGCAGCGGCCCCGAGTGGGCGACGACCGCCAATCACGCGTTTCATCGGGTGGCCGAGGAATGCCGTGGCTGCCGTGAGCCACGCTGGCTGACCGATACATTGCTTGAAAGCTTACTTGACCTGCATCAGATGGGGTGGGCGCACAGCGTCGAGGTATGGGAAGGCGATGATCTCGTCGGCGGCGCATTCGGGATCGGCATAGGCGGCACGTTCAGCGGGGACTCGATGTTCAACCGCCGCCCCAACGCCGCGCCGGTGGCCGTCGCCGACCTGGCAGCACGATGCGCCCAGGCGGGCGGCGCGGCGATCGACGCACAATGGGACAGCCCCTTCCTGCGGTCACTCGGCGCGGATCCGATGCCGCGGGCGCGCTATCTCAGCACGCTGGCGGCTGGCTCATCCCGGCGGCTGGCGCTCCCCCAGCAGGCACTGCCAGCCCGGCGGCTCATTGAGCTTCCGGCGGCCAGGGAGTGATCCGCACCGGATCGCGGACAAGCCCACGCCGCCGACCATCCGGGCCGCGCCCGTCACTACGATGGGCCGGTGCCCACCCACTCCGGCGCCACCCGGGCCATCGACTTTCACGTGCACCTGCCCACACCTGACTGGCTGGACGGCAGCATGGCCGGGTACGTGGAGGCGGCGGAGGCGTACTTCCGCTCGCCCGTGCAGCGCGCCTCGCTGGACCAGCTCGCGGCGAGATACCGCCAGCTGCGGGTGAGAGCGGTCCTGCTGGCCTGGGACGCCGAGACGGCGACGGGCAGGCCGAGGGTACCCAACGAGACCGTAGCCGCCGCTTGCCGCGACCATCCCGACGTCTTCACCGGATTCGGCTCTGTCGATCCGCACAAGGGCGACACGGCCGTCGCCGAGGTGGCGAACATCGCGGCACTCGGGTTGCGCGGGGTGAAGTTCCACCCGTCGCTGCAAGCGTTCGCCCCGGACGACGCCTCCTACTGGCCAATCTTCGCGGCCTGCCAGGAGCACGGCCTGCTGGCCTTGTTCCACAC
>DAIRVB010000619.1:0-2951 GCA_036803065.1 Streptosporangiaceae bacterium | reverse complement strand
GCCGGGCGAGTTCACGCGGGCTGAACGGCTTCAGGATGTAGTCATCGGCGCCCAGCGCGAAGCCGGTCTCCACATCGCTCTGCTGCGCGCGGGCGGTCAGCAGGATAACCGGCAAGGTCGCCGTCCCCGGGCTCGCCCGCCATCGCTCCAGCACTTCCAGGCCGGACGGCCCGGGCATCATGACGTCGAGCAGCACGATGTCGGGCAGTTCCGCGGCGACGGCGCTGAGTGCCTCATCACCGTCCGTCGCCCGGCGGACCTCGTACCCCGACTTCTGGAGCTTGAAGGTGACGAGGTCGCAGACATCCGGATCGTCGTCAACGACCAGCACTGTGGTCATGCCTCTCCCCCGCGATCCCGGGCGGCCCTCGGCACTCCGCTCTGTATCCATTATATTACACTCTGCTATAAGAGCAGGTAAGGCGCGGTGGGGGGCACCGGCCCGCGGTTCACCGCGTGGCCAAGATCAGCCTGTGAAGGTGGTGTAGAGCAGGTAGCCGTTCAGGACGATGATCATCGCGACGATGCACCCGGTCGTCACCGTGGTGATCCGGTGATTCACCAGCGGGCCCATGATGTCGGCGCGGCGGGTGAGCACCACCAGCGGCACCAGCGCGAACGGGATGCCGAAGGAGAGCACGACCTGCGAGATAACCAGGCTCCCGGTGGGCGGCAGCCCCAGCTCGAGCACCACGAGCGCTGGCAGCATGGTCAGCCCGCGGCGGACGAACAACGGAATCCGGCGGCGGATGAACCCCTGCATGACCACCTGGCCCGCGTATGTGCCCACGCTGGAGGAGGACAGCCCCGAGGCGAGCAGGGCGACCGCGAACATCAGCGCGGCACCGCCGCCGACCACCCGGCCGAGCCCGGCGTGCGCGGCCTCGATCGTGTCAGCCTGGGAGCGGCCCGTGCGGCCGGCCAGCGACACGGCGACGAACAGCATCGACAGGTTGATCAGGCCAGCGGCACCCAGCGCGATCAGCACGTCGAGCCGCTGGAAACGCAGCAGCTCCCGCCGCTCGGCGTCGTCGCTGCAGGACACCCGGGACTTGGTCAGGGCCGAGTGCAGGTACACCACGTGCGGCATCACGGTGGCGCCCACGATGCCGGCGACGAGCAGCAGGCTGCTGTTGCCGGCGAAGTTCGGGACCAGTCCGGCCGCGATGCCCCGCGGCGGCACGCCCACGGCGGCCAGGTCGTAGGCGAACCCGAGGAATACGATGCCGAGCAGGCCACCGATCGCCAGCTCGAAGCGGCGGTAGCCGCGCTGCTCCAGGGCCAGGATCGCGAAGGCGACCACGGCCGTCATCGGCCCGGCCGCGCGCAGCGGCACATGGAACAGCAGGTTCAAGCCGACCGCGGCCCCGACGAACTCCGCCAGGTCGGTGGCCATGGCGATGAGCTCGGCCTGCACCCACAGGCCACGGGACACGGCCCGCGGCAGATGCTCGCGGCACAGCTCGGGCAGATCACGCCCGGTGGCCACGCCGATCTTGGCGGACAGGTACTGCACCAGCATGGCCATCAGGTTGGCGGCCACGATAACCCACGCCAGCGCGTAGCCGAACCTCGCCGCGGAGAAGTTGGTGGCGAAGTTGCCAGGGTCGATGTACGCGACCGCGGCCACGAACGCCGGCCCGAGCAGCGCCAGCACGCCGCGCGCGCGGCCACGCGAGCGCAGCAGGCGCAGCCCGCTCGGGTCCGTGGCAGTACTAGCCGACGGCTCCGTCCTGGGCGGCAACGGCAACTGCAGCGCCGAGTCCCCAGCCGGTGGCCCCAACCTCAGCCAACCGACGGGCCGAGGCCGAGGGATTGCGGCGTGCTCGAGTCGGGGGACGGCTGGTGCAGTCCCTCGTCAAGCGCGCCGAACTCGGTCATCAGCGCGGCGCTACCGCCCCAGGGCGTCTGCTCCTCGGCGATCAGGGTGTTGGTGGTGAGCAGCAGCCCGGCTACTGAGGCACCGTTCTGGAGCGCCGACCTGGCGACGCGCAACGGGTCGATAATGCCCATTTCGATCATGTTGCCGAACCGCCCCTGCAGGGCATCGAACCCCTCGTCGCTGCCCATCTGCTGCATCCGGGCCACGACCTCCTGGCCAGAGTAGCCTGCATTAGCCGCAATGAGATATGCGGGCTCGGTGAGCACCCGGCGCACTATCTCCACGCCGGTGGCATAGTCGCCGCTTACCTCCAGTTCGTCCAGCGCCCCCTCGGCGTGCATGAGCGCCGCCCCGCCGCCGGCCACGATGCCCTCGGCCATGGCCGCCCTGGTGGCGGCCAGCGCGTCCTCGACCCGGTGCTGCAGTTCCTTCAGCTCGGCGTCGGTGGGGGCGCCCACCCTGATCACCGCGACTTTGCCGGACAGCGAGCCGATCCGCTCGGTGAGCACGTCCTCGTCGATCCCGAAGGTGGCCCGCTCCATCTCCGCGCGCAGCTGGGCGACCCGGAACTCGACCGCGTCGGTTGAGCCGCTGCCATCGATGATCGCGGTCCGTTCCGCGTTGACCCGCACCTGGGAGGCCCGGCCCAGCTGATCGACGGTCATCGTCTCCAGGCTGAATCCGGAGTGCTTGCTGTACACGGCGCCGCCGGTGATCGTCGCGATGTCCTCCAGCTTGTGCAGCCTGCGGTCACCGAAGCCGGGAGCCCGCACCGCGACGCACTGGAAGATCCCGTTGACGTGGTTGTGCACCAGCATGCTCAGCGCCGAGCCCTCGACGTTCTCCGCCAGGATGACCAGCGGCCGCGGCGCCCGCATGATCTTGTCGAGCAGCGGCATCAGCTGCTGCACCTTGGAGATCTTCTCGCTGCACAGCAGGATGTAGGGGTCATCGACGATCGCTTCCAGGCTGGCCGGGTTGGTCACCATATACGGCGACATGTAGCCGTTGTCGAACTCGAAGCCCTCGACGAAGTCGACGCTCATCCCATGGGCGGCCGACTCTTCCA
>DAIRVB010000618.1:0-2971 GCA_036803065.1 Streptosporangiaceae bacterium | reverse complement strand
GGCCCTGGACCCTGCCATCCGCGGGGTTCAGTGGCAGGACTGGCGGCGGGACACGCTGCCGCACCCGGCGAACACATCGGACCGGGAGGCGGCCAGGCAAGGCGGGCCCGGACAATACGACCCCCGAGCCGGGGGACCGTCCCGCGTCGGGACGATGCTCGCTCTGGTGGTGGGAGTGCTCGGGGTCGCGACGATCTGGCCAATGGTGGCGCTCGGGATGGTCGCCCTGTGGTCCTTGCTCGCCCGCTTCGCGGACCGTTCGATCACCTCGCTGGTCATGCGACGCCAGGATCGCGGACTTCGGCGCAGCGACATTCCGCTGGCCATCGTGGCCAGCCCCTGGCATGCCGTCCTCGCGGCGCTGACGACGGTGATCACCCTGTTCATCCCTGCGATCGTCGCGGTCGGCTCGACGTTCTCCGTCGCGCTTGCAGCCGCGGCCGTGGCCGGTGGCGACCCTGCCCCGGGCAGGTCAGCGCCTCTGGTCATCGGTGGATTCCTCGGTCTGCTCATGTGCTGGTGGGGGCCCGGCGGTGCAACCCTTCAGCGCGGCTCCCGCAGCTTGCTCCGCGCCCTGGTGCCTGGCAAAGGGGCCACCGATTTCGTCGTGGCTACGTTCGTCCTGACAGGGGTGGGGCTTGGGGCGTGGGCGTGGGTGCGAAACGGCCAACCGGACTGGTGGCCCTGGTCCCTGGACTACTTTCGGTCGATTTCACACTCTTTCTGGTAATGGTCACACGTCACCTGGTTTGGTGATATGAGCAGGTATCTCCCGATTTTCTGGAAAGCCTGCGGCAGATAAGGGGTCATGCAAGCATGGAATGCATCTCGTCGCGTGAAGACATTGCGGCGGTGTCATGTACCGGCCGGGGCACTCCAGCACCAGCCACCTCATCGACAACTGCATATCGCCATCACACGCACGTGTGTTCGCAGCGCCAAGCCTCATCATCGGCGTCAGCCTGAGCCCCGCCGCTCAGGCGGGGGGATCGGTCTGGGACGGCGTTGCTGCCTGTGAGAGCGGCGGACACTGGGCGATCAATACCGGCAACGGCTTCTACGGCGGGCTGCAGTTCTCCGCCTCGACCTGGGCTGCGTTCGGTGGCACCCCCTCCGCGGCCAGCGCCAATCGGGCCAGCAAGGCGGTCCAGATCGCCATTGCCAGGCGGGTGCTCGCGGCCCAGGGACCCGGTGCCTGGCCCGTCTGCGGACGGCGGGCCGGGCTGACCCGGGCCAATGGGGCAGCGGCTGCGCCCTCAGTGACGGTGTCCCGCTCGCTGGCGCGTGTGGCCATCGTCGGTCACGCCAAGCTCACGGTCGATGGAAGGATGAGTCCGAAGACGATCCGCGCGATCCAGCACTGGGTCGGCACCGCAAATAACGGTGTCTTCGGCTCGAGCACCGTCAAGGCCTTGCAACGCAAGGTTGACGCCGGCGCGGACGGTGTCATCGGCGCGCGCACCGTCCACGCACTTCAGGTCCAGATCGGTGCTCGCCGCGATGGCGCGCGACACCTGAACGCGGCAACGGTGGCGACGCTTCAGAGGTATCTCAACGCGCACTGAGCCCGGGCCCGCGGCGGCCCTTCGATGGCCGGCATTCACCAGGCCGGCCTTCGAAGGGCAAGGGTCGCCCCCCAACCTCGCTCGTCACACCCCTATCCTTTGCTGAACAAGCCGGAGTGGCTTAATGGCAAAGCAACCGCCTTGTAAGCGGTAGATTGCGGGTTCGATTCCCGCCTCCGGCTCGAAACAGCATGGCCAGTCCCGCTTGTCCTCGAAGTGAAGGGACGGTACCCGTGGCCAGGATCGAGGATTACGCGATCGTCGGGGACCTGCATACCGCTGCCCTCATCGGCAAGGACGGCTCCATCGACTGGATGTGCCTGCCTCATTTCGACTCCCCGGCCTGCTTCGCCGCCCTGCTCGACTCTCCCGAGGCTGGCCGTTGGCTGCTGGCCCCGGCTTCGGGAGGGGTTTGCGCCAGCCGCCGCTACCGGCCCGGGACGCTGATCCTTGAGACCGAATGGGAAACGCGCCAGGGGCGCGTTCGCGTCACGGACTTCATGCCGCCGCGCGATGAGGTTGTCGATATCGTCCGGATCGTCGAGGGACTGCGCGGGTCGGTACGCATGCGCGGTGAGCTGGCCCTGCGCTTCGACTATGGCCACGTGGTGCCGTGGGTCCGCCGGGACAAAAGGGGGATCCGGGCGGTGGCCGGCCCGGATGCTGCTTACCTGGCCACCCGCGCCCCGTTGCGCGGCGAGGACCTGCGCACAGTCAGCGACTTCATGGTGCGCGAGGGCGAGCGGATGCCGTTCGTTCTGACCTGGACGCCTAGCCACCTGCCCCGTCCCAGGCCGGTGAACCCCGAAGACGCCTTGCAGGGCACCGAGCAGTTCTGGACCGAATGGTCAGGACGAAGTCAGGCCGCCGGTCCATACAAGGAGGCGATCCAACGCTCCCTGATCACCCTGAAAGCCATGACCTACGCACCCACCGGCGGCATCGTGGCCTCCGCCACCACATCCCTGCCGGAACAGATCGGCGGCCCACGGAACTGGGACTACCGGTACTGCTGGCTCCGGGACGCGACCCTGACGCTGCAGTCCCTGCTGGCCGCCGGGTACACGAAAGAGGCCGCGGACTGGCGGGAATGGCTGCTGCGCGCCGTCGCCGGGGACCCCGCAGAGCTTCAGATGATGTACGGGATCACCGGCAAACGCCGGTTGCCCGAGGCGGAGCTGACCTGGCTGGCAGGCTACGAAGGCTCCTCACCGGTGCGAACCGGTAACGCCGCAGCCGGCCAGCTCCAGCTTGATGTCTGGGGTGAGGTCCTGGATGGGCTCGCCTTGACTCGCAACGCCCTGCTTACGGCGCCGGACGACGGGGACGACTCATGGGATCTGCAGGTCGCCCTGATGGAGCACCTCGAAGGGGCCTGGAAGCAGCCGGACAACGGGCTGTGGGAG
>DAIRVB010000617.1:0-2971 GCA_036803065.1 Streptosporangiaceae bacterium | reverse complement strand
GGCCCCGGCGGCCGACGTCTGCCCGATCACGGGCCGGGCCAGGATGTCCTACCGGCGGGCGGCGGAGATCCTCGCCACCGCCACGCGCCCGCTGGATCCGGCCGGCCAGGGCTGGACGCTGCACCAGATCAGGCAGGCCGGCCCGGCGGCGGGGGCACCGGTCAGGAATTGAGGTAGGCGAGAACGGCCAGCACGCGCCGGTTGTCGTCATTGGCTGGCGTCAGGTCGAGCTTGGCGAAGATGCCCGTGGTGTGCTTGCCGACGGCCTTCTCCGTGACGAACAGGCGCTGCGCGATCGCGCTGTTGGAGCGTCCCTCGGCCATCAGGGCCAGCACCTCACGTTCGCGGCCCGTGAGCCGGGTGACCGGCTCATCCCGGGAGCGCCGGACCAGCAGCTTGGAAATCACCTCCGGGTCCATGACCGTGCCGCCCGTGGCTACCGCACGAATCGCGTCCACGAACGAGTCGTCGTCGAACACACGGTCCTTCAGCAGGTAACCGACGCCGCCGGCCTGATCGGCCAGCAGCTCACGGGCGTAAAGCTGCTCCACGTACTGCGACAGCACCACGACGGGCAGCCCGGGGAACTGGCGCCGGGCCTCCAGGGCGGCCTGCAGCCCTTCGTCGGTGAAAGTCGGCGGCAGCCGGACATCCACGATCGCGACGTCGGGCTGGTGCTCAAGCAGCGCCCGCAGCAGGTCCGGCCCGGTGCCGACGGCTTCGGTGATCTCGAAGCCGTGCGCCTGAAGCAGCCGCACCAGGCCGTCCCTGAGCAGGAACAGGTCTTCCGCTATGACAACCCGCACGGCACCTCGATGATGACCATGGTCGGCCCGCCCGGCGGGCTGTTCACAACCAGGATGCCGTCAAACGCGCCCAGCCGCCGCTCGATGCCCCGCAGCCCGGTCCCCTTGGCGGGATCAGCTCCGCCAGCGCCGTCGTCGGTCACCGCGATCCGCAGCACGTCCTCGCGGTGCTGCATCCGGATCTCCACCGCACGCGCGCCGGCGTGCTTGACGGCATTGGCCAGGACCTCGGCCACAGCGAAGTAGAGCGCGGACTCCACCGGCGCGTCCAGCCGTCCCGGAAAGTCGATGTCCAGGCTGGTCCTCAGCGGAGTGTCCAGGGCCAGCGCCCGGACGGCGTCGGCGAGCCCGCGGTCGGCCAGTACCGGGGGGTGGATCCCGCGGACCAGGTCCCGCAAGTCGGTCAGCGCCCGCGACGACGTCTCCCGGGCCTCGGCCACGAGAGCCAGCGCGGCCTCCGGGCTGGCCGGCATCAGGCGCTCCGCCGCCCGCAGGTTCATCCCGAGCGCGACCAGCCGGGCCTGCGCCCCATCGTGCAGATCCCGCTCAACGCGCCGCAATTCGGCCGCGGCGCCGTCCACTGCGTCCGTGCGGGCCTCAGCCAGCCGCTGTACCCGGCGGCCCAGCCCCTTGACCGTCCAGATGTCCGCGCCGAGCGTGCGCGGGATCAGCCACAGACCGAACGCGAGGATCAGGCACACCTCGGGCAGGATCAGCAGGTTCCCCAGCCAGCGGCCATCGCCGGGACTGGGCGGTGGGGCCAGGCGCGGAGGAACGGCAGGAGGACGAGGGACCGAGGCCGGAACCACGTGGACGTTGATCGGCCCCTGGTGGCTGAGCACCGCGAAGGCGATGATCATCGCGCACATCCCCACAAACACCAGCGCGAGGGGCACGCGATCGGCGGCCAGGGAGGGCGCCAGGACCGCAGCGGTTCCCGCGAGCACCAGAATGCCAATGCTCCAGAGGCTCGGGCCGGACAACGCGAACCACAGGAGCGCGACCGGGAGCAGGAGGACCCCCCACCCCATCGCCCTGATGCGCCGCCACACCGACGCCGGCCTCCCGGCGCGGGTCGCTGACCTGTTCCAGGCCACCACGAGGCAGCCAACAACGAAGATCGTCACGATGTAGTTCATGCCCTGGCTCCTCCGGGGGCCGCACCCATGGCTGCCGCTGGCATCCATCGTGACGCGTCCTGATGGCCCCGGCCATGACCCAGCGCCCACTTCCTGGGTGGGCCTACGCCTACCGGAAGCACCTTGCTCATGATCACGAAGATCCGCGGTCAGACAGGGCGCGGATCTTCGCGATCATGCTCCTGCTGGCCCGGGGGGCCACCCCCGGACCCCCGGGCATAGCCCCTTCCTGGCAGCACCAAGCCTGACATTGAGATCACGGACTGAGCTTGGGCGAAGCAAGGTCAGCCGAAGAAGACCTCGGCTTCGGCGTAGCGCTCGGGCGGCACCGTCTTCAGCTCGCGGGTCGCGTCCGCCAGCGGCGCGCGGACGATGTCCGTGCCGCGCAGCGCGACCATCATGCCGAACGCGCCGTCGTGCACCGCGCCGATGGCATGCACCCCGAACCGCGTGGCCAGCACCCGGTCGAACGCCGTCGGGGTGCCGCCGCGCTGGATGTGCCCGAGCACCGTGCAGCGCGCCTCCTTGCCGGTGCGCTTCTCGATCTCATCGGCCAGCATCTGGCCGATGCCGCCGAGCCGCACATGCCCGAACGCGTCCAGCCGCTGATCCGTCAGCTCGACGTCCTCCGCGGCCGGGCGGGCGCCCTCCGCGACGACCACGATCGGCGCGTACCGGGTCTGGAAACGGTGCTCCACGTGGGCGCAGACCTTCTCGATGTCGAACGGCCGCTCGGGGATGAGGATCACGTTCGCGCCGCCCGCCAGGCCCGCATGCAACGCGATCCAGCCGACATGCCGGCCCATGACCTCCACGATCAGCGCCCGGTGGTGGCTCTCCGCGGTGGTGTGCAGCCGGTCGATGGCCTCCATCGCGATGTTCACCGCGGTATCGAAGCCGAACGTGTAGTCGGTGGCACCGACGTCGTTGTCGATGGTCTTGGGCACCCCCACCACGTTCACGTCCTGCTCGTGCAGGCGGGCCGCCACGCCCAGGGTGTCCTCGCCGCCGATCGCGATCAGCGCG
>DAIRVB010000616.1:0-2976 GCA_036803065.1 Streptosporangiaceae bacterium | reverse complement strand
TTCATCCCCATCATTCCGCTGAACAAGGTCGGCGAGCACGTGCAGTGCCCAACGTGCAAGACGCGCTACGTCATGGACGCGCTAAGCCTGCCGACCGCCGCCCAGATGCAAGCCGCATTGCCGGCCGGTATGCGCGCTGCCGCGACGGCCATGCTGCGGGCCGGCGATCCCGGCAGCCCGGCAGCCCGGCACCGCGCCGTGGCGGTTATCCAGGGTGCCGGCGCCGAAGGCTACTCGGACGCCAGCCTGGACTCTGATGGTGCCCAGTCGGCTGAGGCCACCCGTGGTGCGATGAACCAGGTCGCCGAGCAACTCACCCCCGACGCCAAGGAATGGTTCCTGGCCGAGACGGTGCGGGTCGGGATGGCCGACGGGCCGCTGACAGACCACGAGCGGCAGATCGCCCGGGCGATCGCCGCGGACCTTGGCATGACCCAGGCGCAGGCAGTCGGTGTCGTCGCCATGGCCGAGCAGGCTCAGCAGCAGAACTAAGAACTGGGCGCGGCCGAGGGCCTGCCCGCGCGGGGTCGCTGAACGACGCTTCGGCACCGATATCTGACCGTTGAGGGGACGTCTCGTGCAATACAGGTTCAACCCGCCTCCTGGGTGGCCGTCGGCTCCGGAGGGTTTTATGCCGCCGCCCGACTGGCGGCCCAACCCCGCATGGCCACCTATGCCTCCCGGCTGGCAGCTTTACGTCCCCGACGTCGCGCCCGCAGATGTTCCTCCTAGGGTCTCTAGAACCATGGGCGGCCCGGCGTACCCCGGCTCCCCGGGCTATGCCGGCTCCCCGGGCTATGCCGGCTCCCCGGGCTATGCCGGCTCCCCGGGCTCTGCGGGCTCTGCGGGCTATGCGGGCTCTCCGGGCTATGCGGGCTCCACGGGCCATCTCGGCGGCCAGCAAACCGCACCAAGTGACCGCGCCAATGGCTTCGCGATCGCCTCCTTTATCCTGGCGCTATTCGGCCCCCTCGCGATACTCAGTGTTGTATTCGGCATCGCTGCGCTGGTGCGGATACGCGACCGGCCGCAGCGCGGCAGGGGCCTGGCGGTCACCGGGCTCGTCCTTTCGGGCGTATGGATCCTGGCGGTTGTCGCGGGGCTCGTGGCCGCCGTGGTCCTTCAGCCGAATGGCCAGCCTCACCGGTCGGCGTCGACCGGGCACATCACCGCGAAAGGAACCATGAATATCTGGTCGCTGCGCGCTGGGGACTGCTTCCAGAACCCCAGCGCGGACCAGACGCTGCTGGGCGTTACCTATGTCACCGCGGGCCCGTGTACGAGGCCGCACAACGCCCAGATATTCGCGGAGTTCAGCCCTACCGGCTCCAGCTTCCCCGGGAACACCGCACTGGACAAGCAGGCCTCCCTGGGCTGCCAGGCACGGATCGCGGGCAACGTCGACAAATCGAAGATCACCGACGCGATGAGCCTGAACTACCTCGTTCCTCAGGAACAGTCCTGGGCTGATGGTCACCGGACCATTACCTGTTTCATATTTGACCCGACGTCAGGCCTCACGTCCTCGCTGCTGGCCGCGCCCGCCACGAGCTGACCGCCCGGGCATCGCGGGGCCTCCCGGCCATGCGGACGTGTCTGCGGGACATGTGAGCGCTCCGTAGACTGAGCGGGTGCTTTCCAGGATTGATCTCCGAGGCCAGTCAGTAGCCACCCTGAGCAGGGAAAAGCTCGCCACGGTGCTACCTCGCGCCGAGCTTGATATCGAAGCGGCGGTCGGGGCGGTCCGGCCTATCTGCGACGATGTGCGCCACCGCGGGGCGGCTGCGGTGCGTGACTACACGGTGCAGTTCGACCGGGTGGACCTGGCCACCACCAGGGTTCCGGCCAGTGCGCTGGCCGGGGCGCTCGGCTCGTTGGCCGCGGACCTGCGCGCCGCCCTGGAGGAGACGATCCGCCGGCTGCGCCTCGTCCACCAGGCGCAGCGCCCCGAGGACATCGTGACCACGGTCACTGAGGGCACCACCGTCACCGAGCGCTACGTCCCGGTCGGCCGGGCAGGTGTCTACGTGCCAGGTGGCTTGGTGACCTACCCGTCCTCGGTGCTGATGAACGTCGTTCCGGCGCAGGTGGCCGGCGTCCCGCAGATCGCGGTCGCCTCGCCGCCGCAGGAGGACGGGCTGCCTGCGCCTGCCGTCCTCGCGGCCTGCGCCTTGCTCGGCATCGAGGAGGTACACGCGGCCGGTGGCGCGCAGGCGATCGCCATGTTCGCGTACGGCACCGCCGACTGCGCCGCCGCGGACACCGTCACCGGGCCGGGCAACGTGTATGTGGCCGCCGCCAAGCGGCTGCTGCTCGGCGTCATCGGCACCGACGCCGAAGCCGGGCCAACCGAGGTGGCGATCATCGCCGACCACACGGCTGACCCGGAGTTCGTGGCCGCCGACCTGATCGCCCAGGCCGAGCACGACCCGCTGGCCGCCTGCCTGCTGATCACCACCGACCCCGGGCTCGCCGACCGGGTGGACAAAGCCCTGGCCCCCCAGGTTGCCGCCGCCCGGCACCGGGAGCGGGTGCAGGCCGCGCTGGCCAGCCAGTCGGCCACCGTGCTGGTGGCAGACCTGAGCGCGGCCCTGGCGGTTTGCGATGCCTGGGCACCGGAGCACCTGGAGGTGCAGACCGAGAACGCGGCCGAGCTGGCCCGCCGGGTGCGCAATGCGGGTGCCATCTTCGTCGGTCCCTACGCCCCGGTCTCGCTCGGCGACTACCTCGCGGGCTCCAACCACGTGCTGCCCACCGGCGGCACCGCCCGGCACAGCGGCGGCCTGTCCGTGCTGTCCTTCCTGCGCGGCATCCACCTGGTCGAGTGCGACGAGGCCGCACTGGCCAGGGTCGCGCCGCACATCGACGCGCTCGGCGGCGCGGAGGACCTGGCCGCGCACGTCGCCGCTGTCCGCATCCGCGTGCCGGTGCTAGCCCGGGGGGACGACCCCCCGGACCCCCCCCGCCGTGCTAGCC
>DAIRVB010000615.1:0-3021 GCA_036803065.1 Streptosporangiaceae bacterium | reverse complement strand
CTCCCGCGCATCGGCATGCGCGGGACTCCTTCCGCGCACGGGCAAGGCGCCGACCAGGCTTCCCGGCTCTCCTGCTGGCTACCCTACCGGGGGCGGATCTCCGGCCGCCGTCACGCCGCCCAGGGGTCCGGGGCGCCCGAGGCGCCGAACACCTGCGCCTGCAGTTGCTGCGCGGTGACCGAGGTGCCGCAGACCGCGGCGGGGAGCTTGTTGTGCAGGGCGGCCCAGGTCGTCCAGCCGTACAGGGATTCCTGCTCCGCGACCGGGTCGGTGCGCGCGGTGTGCTGGGGCACCCACTGGCCGTTCTTGGTGATCCAGGTCGCGCCGAACGACAGGTAGTGCGTGCGGTGCCCGTCGATCACGAACGTCTCAGGGTAGGGGCCAGGTGTGTCGTGCGCGCGCCACCAGGTGCTGAAATCCGCCGCGTCCGTCGTGCTGATGCTGACCTTGCCGTTGTGGATCCAGTCCTGCCCGGCTGCCGGGCGCAGGCCTGCCTGGTCGATCGCGCACTGGACGAGCAGGGCCGGCGCGTCCGCGAGGCGCTGCATCGGCGCACCCGCGGCCGGGGCGCTCGCCGCACGCGGGCGGCCCGAGGCGCCAGCGCTGGCCGAGGCGCCCGGGCTGCTTGTGGCCTTCGGCGGGACGACCGCGAAGTGGCACCCGGCGAGAGCGATCCCGCCGATGACGGCCGCGACCGCCCGGCCCGAACGTGCCGTCATCCTGCTCATGCCTGCCTTTCACCCCCGCGGTCGTTTCTGCTTGCGTTGTGTGTACCGTACGGCGGCCCGGAGCGCGCCGGATATGCCCTCGATATGAAGGAGAACTTCAGCTAACCGGAGGGTTGCGGCGGCTGGGCCTACCCGTGGTCTACTGACCTCAGGTTTACGTGGAGGTGAGCCGTGGGCCAGTTCGGTTTCTGGAGTCGCGCCCAGGAGAACCCGGACTGGGTCGCGGTGATCGAGGCGGACGGCACCCAGCACACCGCGGAGAAGCTGCTGGGCCGGGTCAACCAGCTGACCCACGGGTTGCGCGAGCTCGGCCTCAAGCCCGGGGATGGCATCGCCGGCCTGCTGCCCAACGGCGTCGGGGCATTGGAGGTCTACCTGGCCGCGCTCCAGGCAGGCTGGTACTACACGCCGGTCAACTGGCACTTCACCGCTCCGGAGATCGCCTACATCGTGCGTGACAGCGAGGCGAAGGCGTTCTTCGTGGACCAGCGGTTCGGCGCGGCGGGCGTGGCTGCTGCCGATGAGGCGGGAGTTCCAGCCGCGGGGCGTTTCGCGTGCGGCGGCGTCGCGGGCTTCACCCCGGTACCGGAACTGCGCGCAGGTCAGCCGGTGACCTCGCCTGCGGACCGTACCGCGGGGGCCACCATGCACTACACGTCAGGCACGACCGGCCGCCCCAAGGGCGTGCGCCGTGAGCTGTCCGGCCTGGATCCTGACGTGGCGGCGGAGCTGACGACCGCGCTGCCCCAGTTCTTCGGAGTGACGGTCGGGCCGCCCAACGTGCACCTGGTCACATCGCCCAACTACCACACCGCCGTAACGGTCTTCGGCGGTGCTGCCATAGCGATGGGCCACACCCTGGTCTACATGGACTCGTGGGACGCCGAGCGGGCGCTGGCCTTGGTCGAGCGCTACCGGGTGACCAACACACATATGGTGCCGACCCATTTCAAGCGGATGCTGGCGCTGCCTGACAGCATTCAGCGGAGCTATGACCTTTCGTCCATGCGATGGCTGATTCATGCCGCGGCGCCGTGCCCGGTCAGCCTCAAGCGGGCGATGCTCGACTGGTGGGGGCCGTGCGTTTACGAGTACTACGCGGCCACCGAGGGGGGCGGCACGATCGCTACTCCGCAGGACTGGCTCGCCCACCCGGGGACCGTGGGCACCCCGTGGCCGGTCAGCGAGATCATGGTCGCCGACGACGACGGGAACGAGTGCCCGCGCGGCGTGCCGGGGACCGTGTACATGCGGATGTCCCTGCCTGACTTCAGCTACAAGGGCGATCCCGCGAAGACGGCCGCGAACCGGCTGCGGGGTTTCTTCACTGTGGGTGACGTCGGCTATCTCGACGACGAGGGGTTCCTTTTCCTGTGCGACCGGAAGGCTGACGTGATCATCTCCGGGGGAGCCAACATCTACCCCGCCGAGGTCGAGTCCGAGATCATCGGCCATCCCCGGGTCGCTGACGTGGCCGTCTTCGGCATCCCGGACGCCGATTGGGGGGAGAGGGTGATGGCGGTGGTGCAGCCCGCTTCCGGGGAGTCACCGGGCCCGGAGCTTGCCGCCGCGATCCTCGCGTCGCTGGATGGCCGGCTGGCCAGGATGAAGTGGCCCACGGTGATCGACTTCATCGGGGAGATGCCCCGTGACCCCAGCGGAAAGCTGCTCAAGCGCCGCCTGCGCGACCCCTACTGGCACGACCGCGCGATCTGAGCCGCTTGAATTGGCTGTGCGCAATTAGGGCGCCGGACCACCCGGCCAGGCCCATGAAAGTGCAGGCTAGCCTGCTGTCACCGGTCGACGTGATCGGGACGGCGAGGCTCGGGGCTCTCGGCGTCTGTCCATGCGCCGCCGTGCTGCCTAGCGTACCGGTGCTGCTTGCGATCCGGATCGCCGTGGTTGTCGTACATGCTTTCAGCGGTTTTGTTGCTTCTGTGGCTCAGCCACCGCGTCTGCACGCCGGTGACCGAAAGGAACGCGTAGATGCCAAAACCCAGCACCGCCACGACGATCAAGTAGATCCACATTGGGATCACCTCTGCCCGCCTGCTTTTAGGAAAATCTATTTAATAATAAAATCACAAATTGGACCAATAAGGCACGGCTATAAAGAAATGGAGGAATTACCTTTTCTCGATGATCAGTTTCCTGCCCGCTACCTGGGCAGGCTTTGTTCAGACTTTCACTGCGTCCCTATAAACGGGCGAAGAACTCAACCACTAACGAACTCCTACCGCGTGGTGCGGAGCTCTTGGCAGTGGCGCTGGGTGTTCCGGGCTGACCGTAAGGG
>DAIRVB010000614.1:0-3040 GCA_036803065.1 Streptosporangiaceae bacterium | reverse complement strand
AAATCCTGCCCCCGCTACCAGTAGTTGCAGGTGAGAGGCCTGATCGCCAGGACGGCGGTCGGGCCTCTTGATCGTTAGTCCGTGGTTCGTCCGCGGGATTGGGCCCCGGAGCGCGGCACCAGGCGGGCGGGATCGGGGGAGAACGGCACAGTCGGCTGGACTTGCCGGGGTACGCAGCGTCTAGTGCGGGACCACAATTGTTCCATGGCGATGGGGGATGGTGGCGGCTCCGCAGTGCGCGATGTGCGGGTCTCCTGCTACTCGGGTGGAGCTCGTCGCTCCCGGGCAGGTGCCTGCGGAGTGGGGGACCCCGCTCCAGGACGGTGGCGCACATACCGTCAGGGCCGCCGGTAACGAACCGGTGGCCGGGCCATGCCAGGCCCGCTGACCGACGGTCAGCTAATGCCCGTGCCGGCGGTGCCGAGCCAGGCTTCGGATTCGCGGGAGCCGAGCAGGACCAGGGTGCGGCCGCCGCGCAGCTTGCCCAGCAGGGCCTTGAGGTGCTGCTGTTCGTCGTGGTTGAGGGCGTGCGGGATGGCGGCGGGGGCGGCGGTGATGGACTCGGTGTTGTCAAGGATGAGCAGGTGCCGGGAGGCGCGCAGCAGCCCGGCGACCTGCTCGGCCTGCGCCGCCTCGGACATGGTGTCGGCGCGGGCGTGCTCGGCGGGGGGCAGCAGGTGGGAGCGGATCTCGCGGATGACCTGCTGGAGGTTACCCGGCGGATCGCCGCGCAGACCCGGCAGCGGCTGGGCGGGATCACCCCGGACGGGCGAACCGGCGGGTCAGCCTGCACGACATGGACGCCCGGCGGATCGCCAAGGGCCGCCTGGGCAAGCCCGTCGAGTTCGGCTACAAGCCCAGGTCGTAGACAACGACGACGGGGTTGTGCCCGGCCACACCATGGAACAGGGCAACCCCGCCGACGCCCCGCAACTCGCCCCTGCTGTCCAGCGGGTCATCACCCGCACCCGGCGCCGCCCCCGGACCGTCACCGCCGACCGCGGCTACGGGGAGAAAAGCGTCGAGGATGACCTGCACGACCTGGGCGTGCGGACCGTCGTGATCCCCCGCAAAGGCAAACCGGGCAAGGCCCGTCAGGCCGCCGAGCACCGGCCTGCATTCCGGCGCACCGTCGAATGGCGGACCGGCAGCGAAGCCCGGATCAGCACCCCGAAACGGGGATACGGATGGGACCGCACCCGGCTGGATGGCACCGAAGGAGCACGGACATGGACCGGGCACGGGATCCTGGCCCACAACCTGGTCAAGATCGGGGCCCTGACCAGCTAACCAGGCCCAGAAGCAGAGATCACCGGTAACTCCCAGCCGCGATCCGCCCCTGCCTGGGCACTGATTCCCGATCGGGTCCACGCCGTTCGCTGGCTACGGGGCGACGCGACCGCCCCCGCCGTCGTCAATGATATGTACTGCTGATCATGAAAATGGTGGATGCCGCTCAGATGGACGTCAATCGCGGCTAGACGCCGGGCAGTGGCTAGCATACCTAACGGCCGATATGGATGACCGCACCCATTGGGCACTTGATCAAAAGGCCGCCCATAAGGCAGGTAGTGCGCGTGTAGCTGGGCGCACCATGTTGACGGCGGGTCCGGAATTCCTGGTATCGACCTAACGATCGGTCGACCTCAACTTGCAGCGCGCCGTTTGGGCTGGTTCCCCGAGAGGTCCGCGGAGACGACCGTCCGAGCGGTTTTCAGCGATGGCTGCCCATGGCGATCGGGAGGTAAACCGGGCGCACGCCGTAGACGACGCAGGCGGCAAACGCCCGGGGGGTGGCTGGGAGCTGCGCATCCATCCCGATGGCTCCGCGCACGCGCCGCCCGTGATGCGTCCAAACTTTGGCGGTCCGCTGTATTCGCCCTGCCGCTGTCAGACTCGTCGCCCATGTCGGGGTGCAGTGCTGGTCTGTGTTGAACGGACCGGCAGAGAACGACATCGTGCGCCGCCTGGAGGAGGCGGCAGCGGGCGGCTTGAGTGCCGACCAAGGTCGCGACGCGCCCGCGCGGAAAGGTGACGCGAGCCGTACGCGGCACCTGCGGCGGTCAGTGGCGGGTCAGGAAGATGACGTGGCCGTCCTGGATCTGGCTGGGCTGGTCGAGGAGCGCGGCGAGGGCGCTGGTGATGGCGGTTGTGTAGGTGCGGTCCTGGGCGAAGGTCTTGGTCGAGACAAGGATTAGGCCGGCGTGGGTTTGACCGGCGGCGCGGTACTGGGCGTCGAGGGGCATGAAGTCCTTGATGTTGGCGGTGACCAAGGCACGTCCGGTTGCTGCCGCGCGGGCGAGTATCTGATCGTCGGGGAGCGAGATAAGTGTGGGGTCGGTTACGACTGCCTGTGCATCGTGGCCTTTGGCGCGCAACTCCTCGGCGATGGCTCCAGCGAACATCTCATCCAGCAGTATCGGGTGGCTCACGTGCGCTACCCGGCCAGTAGCTGGCGTTCGCGTCGCCATGCGTCCTCGGCGGCGTCTTCGGCGGTGCTGGCGGCGGTGATTTCCGCGTCGATCTCGTCGGGGTAGGACGCCCAGTACCTGGTGGCGATACGGATCAGGCGGAGGGGAGTGCCGGTGTTGTCGGCGACGAGGGCGAGCAGGTCGTCCTCGGCTAGATCAGGCTCTTCGGTGCGGGCGGATCTGACCGCGCGGACGACTTCCCATACGTCAGGACCGCTCGCGAGGCCTGCCCGTCGGCCGGTGGGGCCAGGCCGGAACGTGATCCCGGGATGCTCACTTGTCCTGAGGGCTTCATCGACGAGCCTGTTCGCGGCCGATGACAGGGACATGCCGGGGTTTGCTGCGACGAACGAGGCCAGCCTTTCTGCAACGGGGACGTCGAACCGGACCGGGGTCGCTGTGCGCTTGCTCATGACTACATCGTAGTCGATTAGAGTTGCCCTCACAATGAGTGCCGGTAGCTGTCCGGACGGGGTTGAACCGTGCCCCGCTGTCCTCATAACCCAGAGGTCGCAGGTTCAAATCCTGCCCCCGCTACCAGAAAGTAGCAGGTCAGGGGCCTGATCGCC
>DAIRVB010000613.1:0-3040 GCA_036803065.1 Streptosporangiaceae bacterium | reverse complement strand
CCTGGTCACTCAGTTCCCTTTAATCACTCCTTACACACCTAGAGAGATACCCCCCCAGGCCACACCGAACGGCGGTTAGCGGGCTGGTGGGGAGGTGGTTCATGCGCGCGCCCGCGTTCGCCGACGCTACTGAGAGCGTTCGCTAGCCCTGGCGTGTGGTGGCGCGTTCCCAGACCTGCTCAAACTCCTGCGCGGAGATCTCGCTTGATGCGTATTGCGGGTCACGCCCAGGTCGAATGGGGGGTTGATCGGCCAGTCGTGCCCGCTCGAAAATGGGATTCGGTCGGTGACCTGCAGGTCTTCTGTGCGTCAGGCGGCGTGCGTGTACTCGTTGATCAGGCCGCCCAGGATGGGTTTTCGGCGGATCTGTTGTGTGTCGATGCCGGTCACCGTGGCGCGGGGAGCGTCAGGTTCGTCGTCGGGGACGCGTTGCGCTATGCCCTGGTGCGGCCGGGCCGTGTTGTGGTGCGCCTGGTAGCCGGTCAGGACGGCGCGCAAGTGTCGCTCGCCGGGGATCAGCACGCGGTCCAGGAGTTCACGGCGCAGGGTGCCGGCGAGGCGTTCGCAGGTGGCGTTCATCCGCGGCGCCTGGACCGCGGTGCGCAGGATCGTGGTGCCGGCGGCCTGGAAGACGGCGCCGGACGAGGGTGTGAAGTCCGGCCCGTGGCCGCGGAGCAGGAACCTGATGTCCCCGGACCGCTCGCCGAGGCTCATGGCGAGGTTGCGGGCCTGCTGCACCGTCCACTCGCCGGCAGGATGCCCGGTGACGCCGCCGGGGTGCATCCGGCGGGTGCCGTGCTCGGTGAACACCAGCACATACAGCCGTCTCAGCAGGACGGTGCCTGCGTGCAGGAAGCCGGCGGCGAGGATCCCGGCGGCCTGGGCTGCCAGGAACTGCCGCCAGGCCGGCCCGGTGCGTCGCGGTGCCGGGCCGGTGCCCGCGGCACGCAGGATCTCCCACACGGTGGACGGCGCCACGGCGATGCCGGGTTTCGTCGGCTCACCGTGGATCCGGCGGTGTCCCCACGGCGGATTCTCCTTCGCCAGCCGAACGGCGAGGCGGGCGGTGCCCGGGACTGCTGGCGGGCGGCCGGGCTTGCGCCGCCCGCTCGTGTCGTACTTTCTGGCGGCCAGTTTGCGGTGCCAGGCCAGCAGCGTCGCGGGTGTGACGGGAAAGATTTCGGTCCAGCGCCTGCGGGGGAGGAGCCGTGCCAGCGCGGCGAACCACACCCGGCCGGCCGGCTCGTACCGTATCGGGCCGGCGTGGCGGCGCAGCACCGCGTTCTCGTGCCGGAGCACCAGCAGTTCAGCATCCTTCGCCAGGTCCTTACGGAGCACCAGGACAGCGAGGCCGGGTATCCGGCGAACTAGCAGGTAGACGATCTTGAGTAGCACCCGGCCAGCCAACCATCACCGCGCCCTGGCCGCTGGCGAAGGCACAGGTCAGCCACGCAATCGAATATTCGAGCGGCACAGGTCCCGGCGGCGCAGCCTGCGGCCGGGTCAGCTTCAGCAGACGAAGCAGCCGGGCGTTCTCGGCCCGCAACCGCGCCAGCTCCCCGGCTGTGACCGCCGCTACCTCGCCGTCGGCGAGTCTTTCGCTCACGCTGACCAGCGTATGACGCTGAGCGTGCCCGCTTGCGCGTCGCGGACCTGCGGCCAGCCGATCCAGCAGCCCGCAGCGTTGCGGTGGCTGCCCGGCCACAGCGTCAGCCAGGTCTGGCAGGAAGCCGGTGGGAGACTTCGCTGGGCGGGCAATCGAGCAGGGTGGCCAGCAGCCGGCGCGCCAGGTACCTGGCAGCGCGCAGCGAGTCGTCATCGAGACGGTTCTCGGTCTCGCTGGACAGCACGTCGTCGAGTGCATGCAGTTCGTCACCGAACACGGTGTGATACCGGGCCAGGCGTTCGCCCGGTGGCTCACTGTGGCCATGGAGCGGCCTTTGGAGCTCGGCCGCAAGCCAGCCGGGAACAGGGGCCGTGCCGCTGGCGGCTGCAACGACCTCGCGCAAGAACTCTCCGAGCCGCTGCAACTCGGCCTGGGCGGCTGCGCGCTCAGCTGGGGAGGAGAACTGCTGATTCAGCTCAGGCGGAGTCAGCATGAGACCACCTCGCGTCCTTAGCGTCGAGCGAAGCCGGGGACGCCATCTCGATCAGCCGGACCCGGCGGCCGAGGCTGGCCAGTTCCTGGCGCACCTGGCTCAGTTCTGTCCGGCCGAGTTCTGCAGTACTGGCGCGCAGGTCCAAGATCGCATTGGCCGCGCGTTGCGCGGGCGGTGGCGCCAGGTGAACAGGTTCGCCGAGCGCGCTGGCGAACCAGGAGGCAACCTCGGCCCACCGCCAGAGTTTGTTCCGCTCCGCACCGCGCGCCGCGGGAGGGGGGAACTCGCCGGGGCCGCGTTCGCCGATGCTCAGCAACCGGGCGCTTTCCCGGGTCCTGGCCGTGCGCTGCGCTATCTCCGCCAGGGTCACGTACTCATCCGGCAGTACGCGGACCACGCGGACCCCGGGAACCGCCGTCTCCACATCATCAACAGCGCTCAGGACCGCTGCCAGGTAGGACGATGCCTCACGGTCGAAATCCAGGTGCTGCACGCCTCCCGAGGAGCCCACCGTCGCGTCATCGCAGCTCGCCTCGGCCAGGGCGTTGAGCGCCTCGTCGGTCTGCACATCGGCGCCTGCGACGAGGAGCGTGAACTCGTAAGTCTCAGTCATGGCGATCTCCCGTGTGCGGGCAGTTGCGGACCCGTGCCTTGAGCCGCTTGGCATGGTTGCCTGGGCTCTTCGGTGTTGACCAGATCGACTCGCGGCAGCCTTCCCGGCTTGCCTCCGGGCACCGCATGTCGCCCCATTTATGGCCAGCCGTGGTGTCGCGGACTGTCCAGCCGTTCAGCTCAGCGAAGACCAAGGCTTCCTCCACCTCGGGCTTAGGGTGGCGTTTCCGCACGTTGACAACGTACAACGCGTGTTGGTAATTGTCAACACTACCTTTTACTGCGACGCCCGCTTCCGGCGGCAAGCCTCGAAAGCTAGCCGCCCATCC
>DAIRVB010000612.1:0-3047 GCA_036803065.1 Streptosporangiaceae bacterium | reverse complement strand
CCAGCGGATCGCCCAGTTGATGGAGCAGTTCGGGCTGACCCAGCAGGTATTCAATGCCTCGTCGATGCTCCGCAACTGACACGCGGGCCAGCACGGCCGCAGGTCAGCGTTGACCATCCGTTGAGCCAATGATCTTATTTGTCAGATGACCAGTAACGCGCCGCCGGCTGCGGGTGAGGGTGCCCGCGGCCTGCTGGCCAACAGCACGGGCAGCTACCGTTACCAGCCAGGCTTCGGGAACGAGTTTGCCAGTGAGGCGGTCGCCGGGGCGCTGCCCGCTGGCCGCAACTCACCGCAGCGCGCCCCGCTAGGCCTGTACGCGGAGCAGATCAGCGGCACCGCATTCACTCAGCCGCGGGCGGTCAACCGGCGCACCTGGGTCTACCGGATCATGCCGTCGGCCGCTCACCCGCCCTTCGCCCGCATCGGCAACGGGTCACTGCGCAGTGCCCCGTTCGATGAGATCGAGCCGGATCCGAACCGGCTCCGCTGGGACCCGCTGCCCCTGCCTGCGGGTCCCGTTGATTTCATCGACGGCCTCTACACCGTCGCCGGCAACGGCGATACCAAGACACGCAACGGCATGGCTGTCCATCTGTACGCAGCGACCAGTTCGATGAACGGCCGCTATTTCGTGGACTCCGATGGGGAACTGCTGTTCGTCCCGCAACTTGGTCCCGTTGTGCTGCATACCGAACTGGGCCCGCTGCGGGTGACGCCCGGCGAGATCGCCGTGGTCCCGCGGGGCATCAGGTTCCGCGTCGACCTGCCCGACGGGCAGGCTCGCGGCTACCTCTGCGAGAACTACGGAGCGGCGTTCACGTTGCCTGAGCGCGGGCCGGTCGGCGCGAACGGGCTGGCGAACGAGCGTGACTTCCTGGCGCCCACGGCCGCCTTCGAAGAACATGGGGGCGCGGTACAGGTGGTGCAGAAGTTCGGCGGCCACCTCTGGGCGGCGGACTACGACCATTCCCCGCTGGACGTCGTCGCCTGGCACGGCAGCTACGTGCCGGTCAAGTACGACACCGCGAACTTCATGGTCATCGGCACGGTCAGCTTCGACCACCCCGACCCGTCGATTTACACGGTGCTGACGTCGCCGACTGAGACTCCCGGCCTGGCCAACGTGGACTTCGTGATCTTCCCGCCGCGGTGGCTGGTCGGCGAGGACACGTTCCGGCCCCCGTGGTACCACCGCAACGTCATGTCCGAGTTCATGGGCCTGGTGCATGGCGTGTACGACGCCAAGGCCGAGGGCTTCCTGCCGGGCGGGGCCAGCCTGCACAACACCTTCACCTCGCACGGCCCGGACGCCGAGACGTTCGCCAGGGCGAGCAGCGCGGAACTCCGGCCGCAGAAGGTGGACGGCACCCTGGCGTTCATGTTCGAGAGCCGTTGGATGATCATCCCGACGCGGCAAGCGATGCAGGCGGCGCACCGGCAGACCGGCTACGACGCCGTGTGGGACGGGCTGACCCCCTCGTTCACCTTGGCCGTATCCCGGGACATCCCGTGACCCCGCCGCTGACGGTCGGATCGCCGGTGGTCGGATCGGGCGCCCATCATGTCCTCGTACTGCATGGCTGGTTCGGCTCGGCGCTCGGCTGGGGCTCACTGCCCGATTACCTCGACGGGACGACCTACACCTATGCCTTCATGGATCTGCGCGGCTACGGCGGGCGCAAGCAGGTGAGCGGCGAGTTCACGATGGAGGAGGCGGCCGCCGACGCCGTCGAGCTCGCTGACCAGCTCGGATGGGACCGTTTCTCGCTCGTCGGGCACTCGATGAGCGGCGTGGCGATCCAGCTCGCGGCATTGCAGGCGCCGGACCGGGTGCGGCGCCTGGTCGGCATCAACCCGGTCCCGGCGACCGGGGTGCCGCTCGACGCCGCCGGGTGGGAACTGTTCTCCGGCGCGGCGGCCAGCAGCGACAACCGGACGGCGATCATCAGCTACTCGACGGGCGCCCGGCCGTTCAGCGCCTTCGTCACCTCGGTGGTGCGGCACTCACTGGAAAGCTCAACTGTCGAGGCGTTCGGCGCCTATCTCCAGTCGTGGGCGAAGGCTGACTTCGCCGACCGGGTGCGGGGCCGCGAATCCGCGGTCAAGGTCATCGTGGGGGAGAACGACCCCGCACTGCCCGGGCAGCTGATGGAGGAGACCTGGCTGGCCCTCTATCCTAACTCTGAGCTGGAGGTGCTCCGGGGCGCCGGGCACTACCCGATGCTGGAAACGCCGGTGGCCCTCGCGGCCTCCATCGAGGAGTTCCTGGGACGGGGGTAACAACCCGAGCCGGGTCAGAGCAGCCAGCGGTAGTGGGCGACGATCTCCTCGTCCGATTTGCCGCCGGCGATCTCGATCTCGGCGCGCCGGGACGCCGCGAAGGTGGTGATCAGCTGATCGCCCGCGGCGGCACGCAGTTCGTCGCTCGCCTCCAGCGCCTTCAGCGCCTCGCCCAGCGTTGTCGGCAACCGGACCGCCTGGTCCGCCTGCGGGTGCCCCGGCGCGCCCGGGTCGCCGTTGACCGTCTCGGGCAGGCTGGCCTGGCGATCAGCGGCGGCCAGCGCGACCGCCATGACCGCGCCGGTCAGCATGTACGGGTTGGCGCTGCAGTCGAAGCACTTGAGTTCCACGTTCGCCGTGCCCGGGTCCGACGGGCTGGCCTCGATGAACCGGACCGCGGCCTCCCGGTTCTCCTTCCCCCACACCTGGTACGCCCCGGCCCACCGGGACGGAGCCAGGCGCAGGTAGGACGAGGGCGTCGGCGCCCCGATCGCGAGCAGCGCGGGCAGGTTCTCCAGCAGCCCAGCGATGATCGACTCGCCGCGTTCGGTCAGGCCGTAGCGGCCGTCACCCCCGGCGAGCATGTTCGCGCCGTCGGTCCAGAAGCTGGCATGCAGGTGGCCGCCATTCCCGACGTTGTTGGTCAGCACCGCGGGGGCGAACGAGGCCCGCAAGCCGTGCTGGGCGGAAACCGCCGAGATAATCAGCTTCACCAGGACGTTGGTGTCCGCCGCCGACACCGGATCCTGGGCGGCCACCGAGAC
>DAIRVB010000611.1:0-3053 GCA_036803065.1 Streptosporangiaceae bacterium | reverse complement strand
GGGATCGGACGACCAGGGATCGGACGACCGGGGCTCAGGCGACCGGAACTCAGGTGACGCAGGCTCGGACGACCGGGGCTCAGGTGACCAGGGATCGGACGACCGGGGCTCAGGCGACCGGAACTCAGGTGACCCAGGCTCGGACGACCGGGGCTCAGGAGACCAGGGCTCGGACGACCGGGGCTCAGGTGACCGGAGCTCAGGTGACCCAGGCTCGGACGACCTGGGCTCAGGTGACCAGGGATCGGATGACCGAGGCCGGGAGGACCGGGACCCGGGCAAGGGCGGCCCGGGCAAAGGCAGCCCGGGCAAAGGCAGCCCGGACGACCTGGCCGGCGCGGACCGCGATCCAGGTGAAAGGGGCCCGGAATGCGACCCGGACAAGGACCGCCTGAGCGACGGCGATCCGGACGGCGGCCCGAGCGGCGACACCTTGGCCTGCCGCACGCCTAGCTCGATCACATTGGTCGCCAGCACTAGCGGCAGGCGGCCTACCTCGAACTCCCGGACATAGGACTGCCGAGTGTGATCGTCGTAGGCGGCCCGATCGGCGTAGACCTCATAGAGAATCCGCTGCAGCGGCGCGGACGGGACACCATGGACCACATAGACAAGCGCGTCAGGCTCGTGCGCGCGCACCTGCTCGACAACCTGCTCGGCCAGTCGGTCAAACTCCCCCGCGCCGTGTTCGAGCAGCGTATAGATGGCGATCTGGCCGTAGAGCCGGGCCAGATCGAACTCCTCGGCCGGCTCGTCGGCCGCCGGCCCGGCAGGCCCCGCGGGGAGGTGGCCCGCATCTACTCCGTACGGCCTGTCGTCACCCTGCCCGGCCAAGCCGTTCTGTAGATAGAGGGGGTCGAAGGCGCCGGTGACCGGCCCGTCGAAGCCTCCGGTGTCGGGCCCTTCGAAGCCTCTCGTGACCGGCCTCTCGACCTCGCCGGTCACCGGGCCCTCGAAAGCGCCGGTCACCGGCCCTTCGTAGTCAGCATCCGGGCCACCGTAGTCCGCGTCGCCGTAGCCCCCGTAACCACCGGTACCGCCGTACCCACCGGCCGCCGCCGGGTACCTGCCCTGACCACTGTCGCGGTACAGGCCAAGTGAGTCATCCGCGCCGTACCGCCCGGAGTCCCTGGCGCCGCCCTGGCCCGGCGGACCCCATCCGGCGTCATCAGCCGAGCCGGCCGGAGCGCGCAGGGCAGCCGGCCGGAACCGGCCGGCCAGCACCGACGCGAGGACGGCTAGCACCGCGGCGAGCAGCGTGAGCGCCAGGTAGGCCGAGTTGGCCGGCAGATGGACCGCCAGCCCTTCCGTCGCGAACGCGGCCAGCGCGGCCACGCCGGCCGCCACGAAACCGTCCCGCCAGGCGCGGTTGCCACGTGCGCGCACGGCCGCCAGGATCACCCCCACCACCGCGGTGACCACGGTGACGGCTGCGATCAGCACCAGCAGTTCGCTCGACGGGAACTGATAGTGCACCGAGGCAGCGGGCCAGGACAGGCCGAATGGCTGAGCAGCCAGCGGGTCGATACTCAGGATCACGGCGGATAGCGCGAACAGCGCTGAAAGAGCCAGCCGGGCCATGAACCTGCCTGGCACGCTCCGCGCCGCCACCTCGGTGATCCCCCAGGCGAGGGCCAGCGGAGCGACCATCTGGGCGCCGATCTGCACGGCCCGGAACATGGCCGGGTCAAAGCCTCTGCGGTAACCGAGGGTCTGCGCGGCCAGCGCGACGGTCAGACCGGCCGTCGCGAGCGCCCAGGCGATCAGGTCGGCGCGGGGCGCACGAGCAAACCGCACCACGAGCACGATGGTGCCAACTGCCGCCAGCAGCGTGCCACCCAGCCCCGCCAAGAAGGAAATAGACATTACCGCCTATGGTGCCTGACGCGCGCCCAGGATGCGACCAGATGGATGACCAGGCAGGCCACTCCCGCCCAGGTCGCTAAACTGGGGGGCCATGAGGCAGCTGCGAGGACGGCTTCCCGTGCCCGGCCGGGCGAGTCGCGCAGCCAGTCCCAGTCCCGGGCCCCCTGACCAGTTCAACAGCAGCCGCAGGCAGCTACGTAAGAGCCGGGCCGCCGTCGCGGGAGCGGCCTCCGCGGCCGCCGCCAAGGTGCGGCAGGCCCCGCCTGAGCCCGACCCGTCGGCGGGTGCCTTCTTCGACCTTGACAACACGCTCATCCGGGGCGCGTCTATCTACTACTTCGCCCGCGGCCTGGCCGCCCGCAAGATGTTCGGGCCACGGGACCTGGCCCGGATGGCCTGGGGCCAGGCGAATTTCCGGGTGCGCGGTGCCGAGAACGCCGACCATATCGATGCACTACGAGAGGCCGCCCTCGCATTCGTGGCGGATCACAAGGTCACCGACATCGTCAGGCTGTGCGAGGAAATCTACGACGAGAGCATGGCCGACCGGGTCTGGGAAGGCACCCGAGAGCTCGCGCAGCGCCACCTCCAGGCTGGCCAGCGGGTGTGGCTTGTCACCGCCACGCCAGTGGAACTCGCCAGCATAATCTCGAGCCGGCTCGGGCTGACGGGCGCGCTCGGCACGGTTGCGGAGTCCGTGGATGGCCTGTACACGGGACGGCTCGTCGGCGGTCTGCTGCACGGGGAGGCCAAGGCGGCGGCGATCCAGGCGCTCGCCGACCGCGAGGGGCTCGACCTGGCCCGCTGCTCCGCTTACAGCGACTCCATCAACGACCTGCCCATGCTGGAGCTTGTCGGCCACCCCAGCGCGGTCAACCCGGACGCCGATCTCCGTGCCGAGGCGAGGACCGGGGACTGGCCGGTATACGACTTCCGCTCCGGCCGCCGGGCTACCCTGATCGCCCTGCCGGCCGCGGCGGGGGCCGGCGCGGTCGCTGGCGGGGTCGCAGCCGCCTTCGCGCTGCACCGGCGCCGCATCCGCGGCTGACCCGCCGCTACGGGCACCACCTCGACTGGCGCGCCGCTACGGGCACCTCCGGGACCGGCGCGCCGCTACGGGCACCTCCGGGACCGGCGCGCCCGGGCTCCGTGTTGAGTCAGGGGAAAGCCGGGCCGCGCTCCACGAG
>DAIRVB010000610.1:0-3055 GCA_036803065.1 Streptosporangiaceae bacterium | reverse complement strand
GGCCGAGTCCGGCGTGCCCGCGCTGGTGGACGCGGCCATCGCCAGGGCGGCTGGGCGGCCAGTCATCATCGTCGTCCGCGACGCCCACCGGTATCCGGTGACCCGCGCCGTGGTGACGTGCCTCCTCAATGCACGGCCGGACGCGGTCGTCGTGGAGATGGGCCTGCCCCTGTGGCGGCCGCCCGGCGGCCTGCACATCGCCACCTACGGCGCCGCCCACACCAACGCGCAGGCGGCCGCCGAACTCCTAGGCCTCACGGCCCGCTAGGCATCGGACTCACGCTGCGTGATCACCATTCGATTTGGGCGAGGCGCACACTCCCGCCTTCGTTATGCGCTGGCAGACGCTCAGTGGCATTACGTCTCTATAACGGCCAGCTGGGAGATTTGATCAGGGCGTACAACCACACGTCTTTTCCCTCCTACTGCGCAGCATGATCACAAGGCGGCCAGTGACAATGTCACCATGCGGGTTCAGCACGCCTGAAGCAAGTGCGCAGCAGGACCGATGTGCGCCCCCTCCACTTCGCCAGCCTCGACTGCCCCGGAGTCGGGCCAGAGCATGGGGCAGCAAATGCATGCTTAACTGAAATGATCTTGAGTTGGGAGGTGAGCCTTCCAGGACGGCTGGCGTAACTCACGGTCACAAAAGGATCTTGGCAGTGCATGGGCGCCGACTGCCAGCGGTGCCGTCCTGGCAGCGAGACGGCCCGAGCTGGCGTGGGCGCGGCCGTTCACCCGCACCGCGGTTCATCCGGCCAGGGCAGCGGCGAGGCCGGGTCGTGGCTGGTTACCGCCGCGCTGCCCGGCCAGAAGCTGTCGCCGGCCGGTGGATGGCGAAGTCCCGACGTGGCAGGATTTTCGTCGTGGTGAGTATCGCCGATTGCCAGCGTGTGCAGACGAACTGGTACCGCAAACGGGCTGAGGTGCTGGGCGGCGAGGTCTGGACGGACGGGCCTTTGACCTAGACCGATGGACCGGACGGCCAGAACCTGATGTTTCCGGAAGAGATGGCGACGCCGGCTGTTCGGCGGGGTGTTGAGCGTGCTCGTGACCGTGGTCTGGGCATAGTGGGGGCCTGGCTCAGCCTGGATACCGATGCCACGCCGCTGGCGGAGGCGGGCTTCGAACGTGGCTGGTCGCCCTGGTGGATGACTGCTGATCTTACTGAGGTGACCGGTCGTCCCGACCCACGGATCGAACTGCAGCAGGACACTAGCGATTACAGGGAGAACATCGCGCCTACCGAGATCAGCTAGCCCTCAGCCGGTACCAGCCGCCATGCGCCTGGTACGCCGCCGCGTATACCCATCGTGCTGGGCGCTTCGCGGGGCGAGCCTGGTCATTCCTCGACGATGACCTTGCTGGAGTCTTCGATATGGAGGTCTGGGAACCCTTCCGCCGGCGTGGCCTGGGTACCGGGCTGCTAAACGCTGTCTGCGCCGCCGCTCGCGCGGCCGGGGGGCAGCACGCCGTCCTGAACGCGACGTGGGAAGGCAAACAGCTGTACGACGCGTGCGGCTTCACCCAAATCGGCGAAGGCATTACCTGGTGGCACCACATGGGCGCGGACTAGCCGCACACGATGCGGCAGAAACGATACGCGCGTCGTCGGACCCGAGGGTGCGCTCGACGGCCGTTGAGAGCACTCCGTCCATGCCGGCCGCTATGTGGACGTCCGCCGTCGTCCCGCCTCACCCGATCCGGAGTGGTCGCCCCCGCACTCGACGCGGAAGCTGTCCACCTGCTCGACGAGGAGATAGGTGATGCCGGTCAAGCCGGTGGCGGAACGCCCTGACGACGCGAGCCGGTGCGCCCGTGGTGTGTCGTGCGTTTGGCGAGTAAGGTCCTACCCTGGGGTTGTATTCGTGCTTCGCACCTGATTGAGGGAAATGGCCGGGCAGTCGTTGCGCCATCGGATCCTGAAGGAGTCGCATGATGCGGATCGCCAATACCGGCAGAAAGGCGTGCGCCCTCGCAGCGGTAGCAGCGGCGCTGCTCACGGTGGGCGCTGGGCTTCTCACCGCGGCACCCGCTAACGCGATCGTCGGCGGCCAGCCCGCGAGCACCGAGGCCTATCCGTGGGCTGTGGCGCTGACGACGCCCTTAGTCCCCTTCAGCTTCTGCGGCGGTGCTCTGCTCACGCCCACGAAGGTGCTCACCGCGGCTCACTGCGCCACGACGTTCCAGGCGGTGCCCGGACTGCTGCATGTGGTGGCGGGGCGTGACCACATGCTCAGTTTCAGTGGTACGGACGTGACTGTCCGCAGCATCTGGATCGATCCCGGCTATGCCACGTTCACGTTCAGCGGCACCACGGGCTACCGCAACGACGTGGCGGTGCTCACCTTGAGCACGCCACTTCCGTACGCCACCATTCCCTTTGCAGGCTCTCATGACAGCAAGCTCTATCAGCCCGGCACTCAGGCCCGGATCCTCGGGTGGGGAGTCACCTCCGAGAGTGCCCTCGTCGGGGGGATTCTGCGGACGGCCGTAGTCCCGGTCGTGGCGGACTCCTTGTGCGCAGGCCGGGCATCCTACGGATCGTCGTACAACGCCGCGCAATACACGTGCGCCGGCAACTACGGTCAGGGCGGCATCGACACGTGTAACTACGACAGCGGCACGCCCCTCGTCGTTGACGGCGTTGTGGCGGGCATCACGTCGTGGGGCGTCGGCTGTGCCCGGCCCCACTACCCCGGCATCTACACCAGGGTCACCACGTTCTCAGCCGAGATCGCTGCCCATATCTAGCCCAGCCATAACGCCCCGCGCCCGGGCAGGTCCGCCGATCTTTGTCGGCGGCCGGGCGACTCGACGAACATCACTGCGTCACCGTGAAGATCGGCCCCAGCATTTCGGTCAGGTCCAACCGATGCCCATCCTCATGGAGCGGCGTTCGGTGGCCATAACGATGGCGGGCAACACACGGGTCAGGGGACGGCGGAGGGCAGAGGGCGGGGGGCCGCGGTGCGGTGGCCCTGGAACAGGATGGACGCTATCTGGGTCAGCTTGTCGACGCCGTAGTAGAACCCGGCGTTGCCGTTCCCCCCGT
>DAIRVB010000609.1:0-3055 GCA_036803065.1 Streptosporangiaceae bacterium | reverse complement strand
GCCGTCCGGCTGGAGACCACGTTCCAGGGGGCCGGGGTCTTCACCGGGGACCTGAGCCCCGAGTGCACCGTGTTGGTCGTTATCTTTAGCTTCCGTGTCAGCCGGGGCTGTGACCTGCGCCGTCGCGTCGAGGACAGTGTCCTTGACGCGGCGGCCGCAGCCTGATTGCGGTTGTTTTAGGGCGCTGGATCGTTACCGTATCGGGTCCGGGATGATCGCTGGTCGCCGAGCGCGCGGGCGAGCTGGCGGCGCAGCCGGGCGTTTTCGTCGGTGAGTTGCTGGTTGCGCTGGAGGGCGGCGGTGAGCTGGGCCCGCAGTGAGGTTTCGGTTGCCCGCTGGCTGGCGGGGATGGTGCTGGCCGGGTGGCGGCTGCGGGTGCCGCGCAGCTTCTGGATCTGGTCGCGGATGTCGGGCTGGGTGTAGAGCCAGGACCGGGAGATCCTGGCTGCGGCGGCGACGGAGGCGAAGGTGACGGGCGCGCCGGCGCGGTCGAGCTCGCGCAGCGCCTGGATGGCCCTGGAACGGGTGAGCTGGTGCCGCCGGGCGGCGGCAGCCGCCAGCGGGGTGGCCGGGTCAGGATGCATCAGCGGTCTCCTGCTGGCCGCCGTCGTTTCCGAGGGCGGTGATGATCTTGTCCAGGTTGGCGGCGACCTGCTTGTTCATCTCAGCCAGGCGGGCTTGGCCGGCGGCTTGGGCGGCGGTGATGAGCTGCAGGGTTGCCTGCCGCTGGGCGTGGTGCTGCGGGAGGAACTCGGGCGTTGTGACGAACATCGGGCATGTCAGGCACGAGTTGGCGTGCGGGCAGGTTTTTACTATCGGGAGCTGGCAGTACCCGTTGGGCAGCGCCTGGGTGGCCCGCGACAGCCGGTGTTTCGTCCAGGCGGCGTCGCCGAGCGGCCCGTCCGGGCTGATCGTGACGGGCTGGCCGGTCGCGCCGACCTTGCGGGCTTTTTCCCAGTGCTCGCGGACGGTCTTGTCCGACAGCCGGGCATAATGCGCGGTCATCAGGGGCGAGTCATGGTCGAGGATCTTCTGCACTACGTGCTGCGGGACGTCCCGGTTGATCAAGGCGGTGCCGAGGGTGTGCCGCCACTGGTGCGGGGTCAGGTGGACGGGCTGGCCGTGCTCGTCGCGGATGTCGCAGTCTTCCAGCCAGCGGTGCAGAGCGACCCGGTAGGTGCCGGTGGCGATGGGCCGGGTGCCGTCGATGTTGGATTGCGGGCGGGGGAACAGCACCGGGGTGCCGGCTGGCCAGCGGCGGCGGACCCGGTCGTGCTGCCTGCCGATGAGGGCCTGGAGTTCCTCGTCGATGGGCACGAGCGCCTCGCGTTTCATCTTGGTGTTGTAGTACCGCAGGTAGGGGGCGCCGCCGGGGTCGGTGACGACGCAGTCCCAGGGCAAGGTGGCGGCGCTGGAGATCCGTAGCCCGCAGCGGATCAGGATGATGGTGATCAGCTGGCAGGCGGGGTCGCGCCAGCGGGTGAGGTTGGAGGGGTCTTCGGCCTGAGCCATGACGTGGGCGGCCAGGGCACGCGGCAGCCGGCCGCCCGGCTTGGGGTAGTCCTCGGGGAAGAACATCGCGCTGGCCGGCAGTGAGGCGTCCCAGCCGTGGCGGCGGATGGCCAGCAGGAAGGTGTTCAGCTCTCCGATGCACTCCTGCAGTGCCCGGCGGTTGCCGCACAGGTCACGGTGCACGCTGGCCAGGTAGCGTTCCAGGATGTCCCGGTCGGCCTGGTGCAGGCCCTGCAGGCCGGCTTGCGCGGCGAACGCGGCGAACCTGGTGAGCGCGCGCAGGCCGTGGTAGCAGGAAGACATGCTCAGCCCGGTGCTGATCCGCCATCGTGTCCACCGCTTGGCCAGGTCCTTCAGCCATGGCTGGGGGATCCCGCCGAACTGCAAGGTGGCAAACCCCGTCCCGGTGATGCCCAGGCGGCGCAGCCGCCAGGTATCGCGCGGGTACTCGCTGTCCCAGCTGCCTTCTCCTTCGGCCAGGGTGCACAGCTCCCGGCAGGCGTAGCTCAGCAGGGCGGCCTGCTGCCGGCTCCTGCCGGCCGCGGCGCCGGCCCGCCTGCGCCATTCCTGCTCGTCCAGCATCAGCAAGGAGGCGGCGCCGCTGCCCGCGAGGACCTTGATCACGGCGCGGATGTCTCCCGGCCTGGTCTTGGTCATGTTGTCGTCGCGGCGGCGCTGCAGGGCGTACTGGAACTCCAGTTTCAGCTGCCGGGGCAGGGATGCCAGGTCAGCCCGCTCACGGGCACCGGGAGGAGTCTCGCACGCCCGGGCGAACTCCGCCAGGTCCGGCATGCCGTGCTGGATCCAGCGGCGGCGGTGGGTATAGCACAGCGAGGATCCCGGATGCGCCCACAGCTCGCAGTAGGCGACCAGGCAGGCCGGCTCATCCGGCGCCGCCTGCGGCGGCAGCCTGTCAGCCCACCGGCCCGGATCGGGCCGCCCGGCCCCTTTCCACCGGCTGGCATGCCGTGCGCACATGCCCTGCTCGCTGACGCCGAAGCCGCAGCCGGCGACCCGGCACCGGCCGGATGCCAGCGGGCCGCACCCAAGCCAGGGTGCGGTGATGGTCACCGGGAGCTGGCCCGGATCAGGGCGCCCCGCCGATACCCACCGCTGGTGATGACCACCGCACATCCCGCGGCTGCGCGCGGTCCGCGCGCAGCCGTCCACGCGGCACAGGTCACCGCCGAACACCGGGTCAGCAGGATCGAAGACCAGCACGTCAGCGCGGAACTCCGGGCGCACCGCGGCGGCCAGCTTCTCCAGCAGCCCGGGGAATCCGGCAGGCTGGCCAGCGGCCGCGCTGGCGGCAGATCCCGGCTGCCCGGCGGGGCGGCTCACCAGTCCTCCCCGGCCTCGAAGACGGTGGCGGTCACCCGGACCTTCACCCCGCTGCGGCGGGCGGCCGCGTGCAAGAACACTGTCCCGCCGCCGCACGGCTGCTCCCGGTCAGCGTCCAGCGCCAGCGCCACCCGCCAGGCGCCGAACACGTCCCGGACCTGGCCGGGCGGGGCCCGCCCGTTGACCCGCCCGGCCCGCACGG
>DAIRVB010000608.1:0-3059 GCA_036803065.1 Streptosporangiaceae bacterium | reverse complement strand
TCCGGGCCCTGTCGGTGGACCAGATTGCCGACCGGCTCGGTGACCGGTTCCAGCTGCTCGCGTCGGGCGACCGGACCGCCCCGGCCCGCCAGCAGACGCTGCGGGCGGCGGTGGACTGGAGTCACGAGCTGCTCAGCCCGGACGAGCAGATCCTGCTCCGCCGGCTGTCGGTGTTCGCGGGCTGGACCCTGGAGATGGCCGAGGGGATCTGCGCGGACGTGCAGATACCGGCCGCGCTGGTGCTCGACCTGATGTCGGCGCTGATCGACAAGTCGCTGGTCACGTTCGAGAACGAGGCGGCCGGGGAACCACGGTACCGGCTGCTGGACACCATCAAGGAGTATGCGAGCAGCAGGCTCGCCGCCTCGGGCGAGGAAGCCACGATGCGGCTGCGTCACCGTGACTACCTGCTGCGGCTCGTTGAGGACGTAGTGGCGCAGGCATTCGTCCGCGGTGACCCGCCATGGCCGGAACGGGTTGTCCTGTACCAGCGGATCGCGGTGGAACGCCCCAACTACCGGCTGGCGCTCACGGCGTCCCTGGAGCGCGGGGACGCCGAGGAGGGGCTGCGGATCTGCTCGGCGATGCGCAATCCCTGGGTGACGTATGGAGACGTGTCGGAGGGCACGGAGTGGTTTGACCGGTTCCTCGCGCTGCCTGCGGAGGTGCCTGACGCGGTACGTGGCCCGGCTTTCGTGCTCCGTGGTGACCTGGCCTTCGAGCAGCAGGACTACGAGTCGGCCGGCCGCTGCGCGCAAGCGGGCCTTGAGCTGTGCCACAGGTCAGGGAACGCGCACGAGGCCAGCGCGCTGCGCCTGCTCGCGGCCGTCAGCCTGCGAGCGGGCCGTAACGACGAGGCGCTGGCCACCATTGAGAACGCGATCGCCGCGGCCCGCGGCACGGGGAACGTCTGGGAGGAGGGCCTGGCGCTCAGCATCAAAGCGGCCGTGCACGCCCGTCAGGGCGGGCTACGCGAGGCGCAGCGGAATCTCGAAGCCGCCCTGGAGGTGCTGCGGGACAACAACGGCTGGGGCGTGGCCCAGGTGCTCTACGGGCTCGGCGGGCTGGCCAGGGCCCGCGAGGACCACGCGGCGGCTCTGCGCTGTTTCGGGGAGGCGCTGGACCTGTACCGGGAGATCGACGCCAGGCCGGAGATCGCCCGGTGCCTGGCCGGCGTCGGCTGGGTGGCGCTTGCCCAGGACGACCTGGACCTGTGCTTTGCCTCTCTCACCGAGAGCCTGCAGCTCAGCCTGGCCACTGGTCAGCGGCTCGCGGTCGCCCGGGGCCTGGAGGCGTTCGCGGCGCTCGCCGCGCGGACCAGCGACCTGCCACGGGCGGTGCGGTTGGCCGGGGCGGCCAGGGAACTGCGGGCCGCGGTCGGCCAGGCGCGCGCCGCCGGGGACGGCGCCCGGCTTGAGGACCTGCTGGCGCCTGCCCGCCGCCGGCTCGGCGAGGCGGTAACCGCCGGGTTGCTCGCCGAGGGCCGCGGGATGACCTCGAATGAGGCCGTCAAGTACGCGATGAGTGGTGGCGGGCCGAGCGAGCCGGTGTCGGCCGAGGCTGGCCTGCCGGCCAGGCCGCTGTCGGCGAGCAACGGCAGTTCCGGCCCCGGTGCGCCGTCCGCCCTGACGCCACGGGAGTGGGAGATCGCGGCGATGATCGCCCGCGGCCTGACCAACCGCGCGATCGCTGACGAACTGGTCATCAGCCAGGCGACCGTGGCCCGGCACGTGGCAAATATCCTGACCAAGCTCGGGTTCGGCTCCCGTGCGCAGGTCGCCGCGTGGATGGCCGGCCGCGAGCCGGGCACTCCCGACTGACCCAACTCCCCGCCACTACACATCTCTCCCGGGCGGCTGCACATCCCGCCGGCGCTACGCATCTGCCCCAGGCGGCTACACATCCCCGGTATGTACACATTCCCCCGCCACAGATACACACCGCAATGCACATATCGGCGGATGTGGGGCCGGGGGTGCGCGCCCTATCGTCATCCCATAGTTCCGGGTTGGTCGCGCGTGATACGGGGGCCGCGCGCGGCCCGCAAGGAACCGCTGGATATGGAGCCACGGCTCCTCCGGCCATCAGGAGGGGGATGGCCGGAGGAGCCTGGTCAGAGAGGGAGGGCACGTGATGACGATCATGGACCCGCCGGATCCTCAGGTCACCATCACGCAGCGGCTGCTGAGCCTGGCCCCGGCCCGAGGCGCGAAGCCCGCCCTGGTCGGCGGGGCGGCGCTAGGCCCGGGCCAGCCGCTCGGCTACGCGGACTTCGGACGGATGGTGCAGGCGTCGGCGGCCGGGCTGGCCTGGCGCGGTGTGCGATCCGGCGATGCGGTGGGCGTCTGCGCACCGGACGCGGTGAGCTACGCCCTCGCCGTGCACGCGATCCGGGCGGCAGGCGCCGTGCCCTCGCCGGTCTGCGACGCCGGTTCGGTCGCGGGGATGGCGGCCCAGCTCAGTGACTGCGGCGCGCGGATGCTCATCACCGGGCCTCCGCTGCTGCCCGCCACGCTGGCCGCAGTGGAATGTTCCTGGGTACGTCAGGTCATCTCGTTCGGTGATGAGCCGGGCACCGTTCCGTTCAGCTCATTGCTGTCCCGGGGGTCACAGCAGCCGATCCGGTGCGGTGCGGCCGAGCTTGCGCTGCTCCCTTACGACAGCAGGCCAGGCGGCGGTCTTCGCCCGGCACCAGTGACGCACGAGGGCCTCGCCGAGGACCTGCGGCGGCTGGCCGCGAAGGCGCCGGTGAACGGCCAGGACGTCGTGATCGCCGCCCCGCCCACCGGGGAGGGCCGGGCCTACGGCGTGCTTGTCGATCTGGCCCTCCTGGAGGGTGCCACGATCGTGGCTACCTCGAGCACGGCCAGCATGGACCCCGCGGACATCGCTGACACGGCCCGGATGTACGGCGGCACCGCCGCCATCGTGCATCCGGGCATGCCGGTCCCCCATGGCCTGTCACTGCGCATGGTGACCGCGGGATGCTGAGGTCTGCCTGCTGAGCCCGGCCAGGACGACCAGCAGCGGGCGCAGGCGCTTCCCGCCCCCGCCAATGA
>DAIRVB010000607.1:0-3070 GCA_036803065.1 Streptosporangiaceae bacterium | reverse complement strand
GGGTTGTCGGCTTCGCCGTGCTGCGGGTCGTGACCACGCCGGCTTGTGTCGGCCCGAAGCCAGCCTGCAATGCCCCGCCTGATTTCGGCGGGACGCTCTTCGACGGGGACGGCGTGGCCGCCGCCGGGGCCGGGGTGGCCGACGGCTGCGATGGCGTGCTGCTGGGGACGGTGGCGGCCACCGTGGTCCCCGATCCGCCGTGGTGCACGAGGTCCGCCGTGAACATGACCCCGCCGCCGAGCACCGCGAGGGCCGCGACGGTGGCACCAGCGGCAGGCGCGAAGGTCCCCGGCCCGCGCACCGGCGCGGGCGGGTCGAGCGGCACGGGGAACCCGGAGCGGGCGAACGGCTCCGCCTCGTTCTCCACCTGGCCGCGATACGCCACAGCGTCCGGCCTGGCCTCGGCGACCAGGCGGAGAGTCTGCTCCCGCAGGCCGGCCGGGAGCACCACCACAGGCAGCATGGCGAGCAGCGCCATCGGGCTCAACTCGCGGCGCCTGCGCTCACCGCACACCTCGCAGCGCTCGATATGCCGCTTGACCTGCTTGCGGAGCAGGACGGTCAGGTGGCCGTCCCAGCCGTCCAGCACGTCGGCCAGCCCGGGACAGGACTCCTGCCCGGAGCGGGCCACCAGTAGCGCCCCCAGCGACGTCTCGAACTGGGCGCGGGCCCGCGACGCCAGGGCGTGCGCCTGGTTAAGCGGCACGCCGAGCGCGTCCGCGAGGTCGGCGCCGTAGAACTCGTGGCGCATGGTCAATTCGATGACCTCGCGCTCACCGGAGTTCAGCCCGTCCAGCGCAGCCCGCACAATCTCACGCAGTTCCGCCTGCTCCAGGGCGGTGCCGAAGTCCGCGGTATCATCCGACATCTCGACGGCCTCGTCCAGTGGGACGGGCGAATACGTGCCGCGCAGCCAACGCCGACACTCGTTGCGGACAACCGCGTACAGCCACGGCCGGAGCCGGTCCGGATCCCGCAGGCCAGATAGTTTGCCCGCTGCGACGACGAACGTGTCCTGGACCGCGTCAGCGGCGTCCGCGGGCTCGCTGAGCAGCGAACGGCAGTACGCGTAGAGAGCCGGAGCGTAATGATCGTAGGCAGCCGCGAGCCCGGCAGGCTCGCCCGCCACGATCGCCGCCACCATATCCCGGTCCCGCATGCGATCACGGTAGCCGCATTTCGCCCCGAGTCCACCCTGAACTCAGGGGTGTGTACACCGCAGACCCTATCTGGCCTGCTATGCGAGCAGAGAGTAGTTGGTCATAAGCAGAATCGGCTAGGCCGAACCCGGCATTACGGCCGGTCCCCCGTGCCGCTGGAGCCGTGCCTCGGGGGCTGCGCCGCCGCTTCCGGTCTGACATCGTGACGGCATGATCTTCCCAACCTCCCTCGTGGGCAGCTATCCACAGCCGGACTGGCTTATCGACCGCGAGCGGCTGCGGCACCGCTTCCCGCCGCGGGTCCGGGCCACCGAGTTGTGGCGGGTGCCGCCCGCCTATCTGGACGAGGCGCAGCAGGACGCGACCTTGCTCGCCATCCGGGCCCAGGAACTGGCCGGCCTGGACATCGTGACCGACGGCGAAATTCGCCGGGAAAGCTATTCCAACCGGTTCGCTACCGCGCTGGACGGCGTCGACATCGACAATCCGGGCACCGCGCTGGACCGCAGCGGCCACCCGAACCCGGTGCCACGGGTGACCGGGCCGATCCGGCGGCGCCACCCGATCGAGGTGCAGGACGTGACCTTCCTGCGCGCCAACACCAGCCGGACCATCAAGATCACCGTGCCGGGGCCGTTCACGATGGCACAGCAGGCGCAGAACGAGTTTTACGGCAGTACTGAGGAACTTGCGTTCGGCTATGCGGAGGCTGTCAACGAGGAGGTCCGGGATCTTTTCGCGGCCGGGGCGGACATCGTGCAACTCGACGAGCCCTACCTGCAAGCCCGGCCGGACGAGGCGCGCCGATACGGCGTCGCAGTCATCAACCGGGCGCTGGACGGGGTGACCGGGACGACCGCAGTGCACCTGTGCTTCGGGTACGCGGCGATCATCCACGACCGTCCGGACGGCTACTCGTTCCTGCCCGAGCTGGCCGCGTGCAGCTGCGACCTGGTGTCGATCGAGACCGCGCAGTCCGGCCTGGACTGCAGCGTGCTGGCCGGACTACCGGACAAGACCATCATCCTGGGCGTGCTCAACCTGGACGACCTGACGGTGGAGACCCCCGATCAGGTGATCGCCAGGGTCCAGCGGGCCCTGCCGTATGTGCCGCCGGAGCGCCTGGTGCTCGCGCCGGACTGCGGGATGAAGTACCTGCCGCGCGACGTCGCCTTCGGCAAGCTCAGCGCGCTGAGCAGCGCCGCCGCCCAGTTGCGCGCAGACACGCCCTAGCCGTGCGCGGTAGGCCAGCGAGCCATGCGTGGCGTCCGCGACGAGATGGACAACCTGCTCCCGCAGTTTCGCTGAAAGCACAGCCGCCGGCAGCAGGCCAAGCAGCATGGTGGGGTTCAGCTCGCGGCGCTTGCGCTCGCCGCAGACGTCGCAGCGGTCGATGTGCCGGTTGACCCGCTTGCGGATCAGCGGCGTCAGCTCCCCGTCCCAGCCATCCAGGATCTCCGCGAGATCCGGGCAGTACTCCTGCCCGGAACGCGCCACCAGCAGCACGCCCAGCGACGTCTCGAACTGGCCGCGGGCCCGCGAGGCCAGCGCGTGCGCCTAGTTGCTTATAGCTCCGGCAGCCCCATAGACCCCGGCAGAGCCATTGAGCCCCGGGCGCCTCCATTGACCCCAGGCGACCACTCACACCCCCGGCGACGAGACACGTCGCCTGTCACCGCACCATGCTCGGTCGTCCGCGAGTCATAGCTCCCCGATGACGTTAAGCAAGGAAGTCAAGATCGAAGGGCTTGGCGATAAGGAGGCCGTGTTGGTGATGGTAGGAGCGGCCGGAGTCGAAGCCTGAGTCGAGCTCGGAGTCGTAGCTGGAGTCGAAGCCGGGGTCGAGCTCGGAGTCGTAGCTGGAGTCGAGGCCGGGGTCGAAGCTGGAGTCGAGGCCTTGGGCGTTTTGG
>DAIRVB010000606.1:0-3089 GCA_036803065.1 Streptosporangiaceae bacterium | reverse complement strand
GACACCGGCCGTGTTCTGTGAGAACTGCGTCGCGAAGTTCGCGACGGCCAGCGGCAGTGTGTCGTGGTTCGGGCTGGTGAACACGAGCAGCGGAAGCAGGTACTGGTTCCAGCTGTTGACGAACGTCAGCACGGTGATCGTGGCCAGCGCGGGCCGGCACAGCGGCAGCAGGATCCGCACGAAGAACTGGATCCGGGTGGCCCCGTCCACCACGGCCGCGTCCTCTAGTTCGCCGGGGATCGCGCGCATGAACGGCCGCAGGATCACCATCGTGATGGGCAGCCCGAACGCCCCCTCGGCCAGGGCCAGGCCGTACAGGTTGTCGAGTAGCCCGATCTTGTCCAGCAGCAGGTAGAGCGGCAATGCCGCGGCCGTGATCGGGAACAGCAGGCCAACGGCGAACAGCATGAAAATGCCTTCGCGCCCCCGGAACGTATACCGGGAGAGCGCGAAGGCCGCCATCGAACCGAAGACGAGCACCACTCCGGTCGCGATCACCGCGACTATAACGCTGTTCTCGAGGGGCTGCCAGAAAGCCGACGAGGTCAGGACGCCGCGGTAGTTAGACCAGATCCAGGGGTGCGGCAGCGAGGTGGCGGAGGAGTTTATCTGCGCATTGGTCCGGAAGCCGTCCAGGAACACGAACAGCAGCGGGACCGCGGTGATCCCCACCAGCAGCAGCCCCACCAGGTAGGTGACCGGCTTGACCGCCGAGATCTTGCGCCGGCCGCCGCGCCCGGCCGGGCCGGGCCGGGCCGTACGGGCCTCCACGATCGCGGACATGTCACTCACCCCACGGCGCGGGTCAGGGCGCCGCGGGTGTCACGGCGCAGCACGAATCGCTGATATACCAGCGCGAATATGAAACAGATGAGGAAGATGATGACCGCCACCGCACTGCCGTAGCCGAACTCGTTACTCTGGAAGCCGTTCTGGACCATGTAGGTCAGCATCGTGGCCGACCCGTTGGCCGGGCCGCCCAGGGTCATGATCCACACCTGGTCGAACAGCTGCAGCGAGCCGATGATGGACAGGAACATATAGATCCTGATGGTCGGGCCGAGCAGCGGTATCGTGATGCGCCACGTCGTCTGCCACGCGCTCGCCCCGTCGATCGCGGCCGCCTCGCGCAGTTCTGTGGGAATGCCCTGCAGGCCAGCGAGCATCAGGAGCATCGCGAAACCGAAGTACTGCCAGGTCAGCACCACGATCATCGTGTAGAGCACGATGTGCAGGTTGGCCAGCCAGAGCTGGACCAGTCCGCCGAGACCAATCACGCTCAGGACGTGGTTCACGAACCCGTGCGGCTGAAGCAGCAGCGACCACATGACCGCCGTTACCGCGGGTGGCAGGACGAACGGCGCGAACGCGAGCGCGCGCAGGAACGACCGGAACCGGATCGCGCGGTTCAGCAGCAGCGCCATCCCGAGGCCAAACGGAAGCTGGATGAGGATGGACGCTACCGCGACGATCACGTTGTGCAGGAACGCCTCACGGAAGACGGGGTCCGACAGGACGAGCTTGTAGTTGCGCAGGCCCCGGAAGGGACCCAGGGACCCGTAACCGGTCCAGAGGTGCATGCCGTCCCAGGCGGCGAGGACGATCGGCAGCAGCACGAACACGACGAAGAGCGCCACCGCCGGGCTCAGGAGCACGATCAGCTCGATTTTCCTGCGCCATCCCCGCCGTGTCCGGATCGGCAGCGGTGCGGGCGCTACGGCTACGACGGATTCCTCCGTCGTAGCCGTAGCGCTCCGTGGGCGGCTCAGACTCACTATTTAGGCGCCAGCGGCCGCGGCCGCCTTGTTGACGGCCGTGATGATGGCCTGCGGCGTGCCCTGCCCGGCGAAGAAGTTCGCGATCGCGTCGTTGAGGGCCGTGCCTACGCTGGTCGGGAAGGCGATGTCGAAGTAGGTCTGGATGTAGGGCGCCGCCTGGCTCGTCTGCGCCACTGTCTTCAGGGGCGGCAGGGCTAGCGCTGACGTCGCTGAGGGGTTGGCTGGCAGGCCGACGTTGGCCCCGACCACCTTTTCCTGTACCGGGGTGCTGTCAACGTACTTCAGGAAGTTGGCGCAGGCCGGCTCCGCCGCCCCGGTGGTGCAGGAGAAGCCGTCGCCGCCGCCCAGCACGACGGCGGGGTCACCGGCGCCGCCAGTGACCGCCGGGAACGGGAACCAGCCGAGCTGCGAGTTGAGGTTCTTGTCGGTACTGAGCGGGGTCATCGTTCCGGGATCCCAGTCTCCCTGCAGTTCCATCGCGGCCTGGCCGTTCGAGACCATGCCGGCCGAGCTGCCCGCGCCCACCTGAGCAGCCGTGCCCAGGAAGCCGGTCTGGAACGGCTTGGTGGCCATGAAGGTCTGGAGGTCCGTGCCCGCCTTCACGAAGCACGGGGCGCTCACGTTGACCGCCTTGATCGCCGCCTTCAGCGTGGCGGTGGAGCACTCGCGGACGGCGAAGTACTCCCACCAGAACGCGTCAGGCCACTTGTCCTTGCTGCCGACGGCGATCGGGGCGATGTGCGCCGCCTTCAGCTTCGCGACGTCGGCATCAAGCTGGGCCATGGTCGTCGGCGGGGTGGTGATGCCGGCCCGGGTGAACAGGTCCTTGCGGTACCAGAAGCCCACCGTGTGCAGGTCATAGGGGACGCCGTACTGTTTGCCGTTCACCTGCCAGGCATTGGCCGGCAGCCCCACCTGGCCGATCCAGCTGGAGGTGTACTTGGTCAGGTCGGTGAGCTTGCCCGACGGGACCTGGGTCGCCTCCTGGCCACTGCCCCACTGCTGGTAGATGTCCGGTGGGTTGTTCGAGCTCAGCGCGGCCGCGATCTTGGTCGGGAAAGCCTCGTTCTGGAGCGGCTCGACCTTGATCGTCACGTTCGGGTTCGCTTTATGGAAAGCGGTGGCGGTCTGACTCCAGACTGTCTTCAGGTTTCCGGTCGTGGCATTGGTCCACCACGTGAGGGTCACGTGCTTGTTTCCTGCTGAGCTGGGGCTGCTGCTGCTTCCGCCGCATGCGGCAAGAGTCAGGGCCGTGCTCGCCGCCAGGGTGATGGCGGCATACTTCCGGATGCTGCGCATGGTCATCTCCTG
>DAIRVB010000605.1:0-3094 GCA_036803065.1 Streptosporangiaceae bacterium | reverse complement strand
TGGCAGCAGCACCGAGAACTGGTAGGCGAAGCAGAGCGCCATCACCGCGCCGAGGAGAATGTCGATCGCGTGCCGGTCGAACAACCCGCGGACCATGATGTAGCCGAAATACCCGAAGACCACCCCGCTCGCGCCTGCCCCGACGGACCCGGAGCTCTCAGTGAGCCACGTCGCGAAGCCGCTGGCCAGAATCACCAGCACGGTCACGCCCGCGAACTGCGCCACTCCCCGGTAGGCGGCCAGGAAGCCGAAGATGAACAGCGGGCCCGAGTTTCCCTCGATATGAGCCCAGCTGAAGTGCAGGAACGGTGCGCTCAGGATGTCCGGGAGACTGGCCAGATCGTGCGGCCTGATCCCGTATTCAATGCTGAGCTGATAGTGGTCGGCCCAGTTCGCGATCTGGACGATCCAGATGGCAGCCAGGAACGCCACCATCACGAACAGGGCCTTGCGTGCCTCGGCGAGCACCATCTCGGCATCGCCCGCGCCGAGGTCCCACATCCCGCGCCGCGTCCGGCCAGCCCTGGTCATGCCGCCCGCGCCGGCCTGGCCGGCCAGCGGGGCGGTGCGGCCCGCGCTGGGCTGGCCGGCTTGTGGGCCAGTGCCCTTGGCGGCCGCGGGGCCAGTGCTGCCCTTGGCGGCCGCGGGGCCGGTGCCACCCGCGCTGGGCTTTGGTGCCGGGGTGTTACTCATGTCTTTCCGCGATCGTGACGTCACTAGCCGCCCAGTGGGTGGCCGGCACCTCACGGACGATGATGCGCACGTTCCCCGGCGGCGCCGTGAGAGCGCGCACTACCGCCTCGTGCAGTTCGTGGATCAGCGACCGGATCTGCTCCGGCGTACGGCCCTCGATGAGGCTCACCTCGACCAGCGGCATACCGGCCTCCAGGCAGGACGATCGAACGGGGACGGGAGAAAATGCGCGGGCCCTGTCAGCTGCCATCAGGGAACCCGCCGCGGTGCGACACCATCGGATAGTGCGGCAGGGTACCCCTGGGGTCATGGGCCATGGCCGTGGTCTGGGTGAGATAGGGCTTGTGCGCGCGCCACCCGTCGGGGTACGGCACCAATCCCTGCGACAAGGAGCGGCACTCCCGCCTTCGCCACGAACTGCATGAAGTTCGAGCACATCGGCAGCGACACCAGCCAGGGGCCACGACGCGAGTGCGCCGCCGGGCCTCGTGCCGTCCGGTGTGGCATCTGGTGCTCGAACTCGTTGTCGTACTCGATCGTGAAGGCCACCAGGGCCTGGGACAGCAGGGCTGGCAAAGGGAAGCGGGCGGCCACGGCGCCTGGCACGGCCACATGGTAGCGGACGGCCCGGCACCGGAATATTTACCACGCCAATGTAGTTGCCCATTCAACTGGATTGGGCGTGTAGTCGGCCCGATCGGGCCGGGCGCGAGCACAGCTGGAGCGGCAATGCAGTTGGGGATCTTCACTGTGGGTGATGTAGCGACGGACCCCACCACCGGTCGCACGCCGACCGAACGTGAGCGGATCAAGTCCATGGTCGCGATCGCCCGCCAGGCCGAGGAGGTCGGCCTGGACGTATTCGCGACCGGCGAGCACCACAACCCGCCGTTTGTGCCCTCCTCGCCCACGACCATGCTCGGCTACGTCGCGGCGCGGACCGAGACGCTGATCCTGTCCACCGCGACGACCCTGATCACCACGAACGACCCGGTGAAGATCGCCGAGGACTTCGCGATGCTGCAGCACCTGGCCGACGGCCGGGTGGACCTGATGCTCGGCCGTGGCAACACCGGCCCGGTATACCCGTGGTTCGGCGGCTGAACCGGGCGAGCGCCGAGCTAGGCGGCCCGGATGGCTGACGGCGTCAGCGCAGTCATGGCGTCAATGACTGGCTCAGGACCGGGGCGGGCCGTGATGATCCGGACGATGGCCTCGTCCAGCCCGGCGCTCAGCCGGGCGAAGGCCGCCGGCGCCGCTGCGGCCGGACCAAAATAACCCACCGCGTGGAAGAGCTCGTCCGGGGCGGCGTCCACCAGCTCAGCCAGTCCGGCTCCCCGGTCGCGGCGATCTTCGAGCTCGCGCAATGCGCCGCCGAAACCCATCTGAGCGAAGAGACCCCGGTAGCCGGCCTCGGGCGGGACGCCAGGCTGGGCCATCGCGTAGCCGAGTACCTGCTGGCCGAAGGCCCGCCGCGCAGCGGCCACATCGTCATCGATACATACCCGGACGTACATGGTCACGGGGATCTCGCCCGGCCCGCGCCCGGCGCGCGCGGCGCCCGCGGCAATCTGTGACCGGCTGGCGGCGATGCGCTCCGGCGTGGCCCAGTTGAGCAGCGCCCCCTCGGCCACCTCACCCGCCAGCCGGAGCATCTGCGGGCCGAGCGCGGCCAGGTACACCGGAGCAGCAGGCAGATCATGCACGCCGAGCGAGACTGACCGGAGCCGGGCCGCCGGGCCGTCCGAGGTGACCGTCTCGCCCGCCAGGAGGCGGCGGACCACCGTTGTGTAGTCGCGCATGACCGCGATCGGGCGGTTCGGGAGGCGGACGGATTCCCAGAACAGCGGCCCGTAGCCGCCAGTTCCAAGGCCCAGCACGAAGCGGCCCGACGACAGCTGAGCCAGCGTCGCCGCCTGCACCGCCAGGGCCAGCGGCGTCCACATTCGCGCCGCGGGAACCACGGAGATGCCTGTCCGTAGCGACGTGTCCGCCGACCAGGCGGCACAGACGTGGAAAGAGTCGGGCACTCCCCCGGCCGGGGTCCACACGCTCTCGAAGCCGAGCCGCGCTGCTTCCCGTGCGACCTCACGCAACTGGCGCAGCGGCAGGCCGAGCCGGGCATCCAATCCGACACCGATAATCATGGCTGCAGTATGCCGAAGATTACTCTGGCAAACTGTCACGGCGCCGGCGGTTTCCCCGCCGCGATCCCGGGGAGTGTGAAGGGGGGCCGTTTAGGCACGTCCCTGCGCGCCACGCACTTACCATCTGTTACCGTCAAGTAGCCGGAGCCTCAAAGCTGACGTCACGTAGTCTTCATGATTCCCGAGTAAACCTGTCTTGTTGGGTGCCCGGCTCGACACGCGGACCGCTGCGCGTGGTCGGCGCTGCCGCATTT
>DAIRVB010000604.1:0-3100 GCA_036803065.1 Streptosporangiaceae bacterium | reverse complement strand
GTTCTCCTTGGTGGGTGATGCCGGGTGTGCGCGGTCGGAGCTGGGAGCGGCGGACGGAACCCGTCGCTGGGATGAGGCCGGTCAGGGGCGGCCGTTGCCGGTGCCCTCTTGGCTTGACGGGTCTTCCCGCGTGCCATGCGGGGAGGTCTCGCCGAGGACAACGAGGCGGGCGACGGCCTGGTCGACCATGTCCTCGAGCGGAGCCGGCCAGGGGAAGCGGGGCACGTTCATCCGTAGCAGCACCATCCCGTGCAGGGCGGCCCAGACCTGGGCGGCCAGGTGCACCGGGTCCTCAGGGGCGTGGGCGACTCCGGCGTCCTGGCAGCGGCGGATGGAGCTGGCCAGGCCCTGGAAGGCGGCCGTGCCGGCCGGGGTCTGAGTACCGTCGGCGGGGGGTGTCTCGTGGCTGAACATGAACCGGTACGGGCCGGGGTGGTCAAGGGCGAACTGGCAGTAGGCCCGGCAGCCGGCCAGCAATGCCTCGGCCGGGCTTGTGAGGTGCTGCCTGGCACTGTCCCTGGCGTTACCGAAGGAGGTGAAGCTGCGCTCGACCACCGCCATCTTCAGGTGGTCGACGTCAGGGAAGTGCCGGTAGATGGATGGGGCGGCGATGCCGACCCTCTTGGCCACTCCCCGCAGGGTCAGCTGGCTGGCATCGCCGGCGTCGGCGATCATCTCGCTGGCCGCGGAGATGAGCTCTTCCCGCAGCCGGCTGCCTTCGCCCCTGGGGTTGCGGCGCCGCCCTCTCGTCCGCGCCTGGCTAGCGGCGGTCATGGCCTCGATCCTCCCGTCCAGGTTGTGGTCAGCACTCTTTGCTTACGACGTAAGCTTAGATCATAAGCTTACGACGTTACCCTAACGAAAGTCAAGCGAACCCCCGGCGATGCAAACGCGGTGGTGTAGCCGAGTCGCATGACCCAGCAGGGCAAGGTCGCCACCGGCCTCGCTGCGCCGTCCGTCCGCATTGCTGGGGGCGCTCGGGGCGCTGGCTGACTGGCTCGCCCCGCAGCCTGCGTTTGCGCGGCGGGTCGTCGTGCGGACGTCCGCGGGCTGTTCGTCGGCCCGTGTCTGCGCGCCGTCGGCGACATTGGCCTGCGCATGGAGACGGTTCGCCTGACCGAATTTCCGATGCTGGTCGAAGGCCTCGTTGTTGGTCAGTCCCCGGCGCCTGGTACCAAGGTGCGCCGCTGGACCTGTCCGTGCGCGAGCTGATCGGCGAGCTCGCCGGGATCAGCGAGACCGTGCTGCTCTACCAAGGCGAGCGCGGCCGGCCCAGAGCCCACAGCATGCTCACCGAAACCACCCCGGTCCAGGACAAGCTCATCAACATCTTCGGCCTCGCCCGCTACGCGCCCGGCGATGACATGGGTAATACGCCGAACCCCGCCCAGCGCACCCACTGACCAGCGGAAACAAGCCCAAGATCAACTTATCCCGGAAACTCCGGCAGGCCAGTTAGCTGGTTCCGCGTGAGTGCCATGTGTGCGTCTACGCGACAGGCGCGCCTCGGCCACGAGGTGCCGGGGATGCGCGGCCTCTACGCCCACGCCTCGGAGCGGATGCGCGACGAGCTGAAGGCCGCCCTCCAGGCCCGCTGGGAGGACTCCCTGCGCGCCCGCGCAGCCATCCACTCACACTCACCCGTCGCGCTCCTCGACGAGTTGCTGGCAAAGTTCCGGGCGCAAATCCAGCCGCGAGCCGACCCGATGACACCGCGCGGGACACCGCAGGAGCCGCCGGCACCGGGAGGCAGGGAGAAGTTGATCTCCCAAATTCCTCCCAAAACGGCGGTAGACCCCACCCTAGGAACTAAGATGGGGTCTACCCAACGAGCTTCTGACCTGGCCATACACCAGAATCAGCCGGTGGAGCTGAGGGGATTCGAACCCCTGGCCCCCTCGATGCGAACGAGGTGCGCTACCGGACTGCGCTACAGCCCCAAGAACGGCTGTCAGCGTAGCAAACTCAGCCGACTCCTCGTGCGGTTGAGATCTCCGTCCCCGGTCACGATCTGTCCGCCGCCAAGCTGCTGAGCCCCAATCGGCCCCGCGCAAGTTCTGCACAAGCACCACGTGCCGCCAGCCAGCCCCAGCCAGCCACGACACGCCGCCCCAGCCGCAGCCTCAGTCGCCGACCGCCCGCACCGCCGCGTCCGCGTACTGGTCGTAGAGCTGATCACCCAGCCGGGCCGAGATATCGATGATCTTCGCGCTCCAGGTCGGCTCAGGCTCCGCCACAGGCGCCGGACTCGCCTCTGCCGCCACAACGCCCTCAACGGCATCCTGCCGAACCGGCCGCCCAGCCCCAGCCGCAACCCCAACCCTGGCCGTAGCCGCCAGCCTGCGGGCCCGGGCTGCGTCGCTGCGTGCCGACTCGCGCAGCACCAGCATGAAGCCGCCGAGCATCATCCCCGGCGGGACGATGACCCACGACGCTGCCATGTGGGTCGCCGCCATCCCGACCGCTCCCGCGGTGAGAATGGTGATCATGACAAACATACGCCGCCTGGCCTGCAGGATCATGCCGCGCTGCGATTGGCGGACCCGCCCCGTCCGCCCCGTCCGGCCCGCGCGCTCCACCAGGTGATCGTGCTCCGGTCTGACCGTGGGGATCGGCTCGGTGTCCGAGTCGGAATCCGGCCAGGGCGAGCCGGTGTCCTCACCCCGCGCCTCCCCGGGACCCCGCGCCTCGCCGCGCTGGCGGGTATCGGTCGCGCGCGCGACTACCTGCGCGGGGCGCAGCCACCGGGGCACGAGCACTCCCGCCCAGATGGCGACAATAGCCAGATAGAGAATGGCGCTACTCAACGGACCACCCCGGGCTCATGCCGTTCGGAGGCAGGATGGGTCCGCCCCGCGGGCGCGGATGCCGTCATCGCGGGCATGCTCACGTGACGCACGGTAGGTGCCAGCGCAGCCGTTGACGAGCATTCGGCCCGGTGTGTCGCAAGATCGGCTGGCAGGAACCGTGATGCCGGGCCCGCGCACCCGGCGATTCCAGGCCGTCCCAGCTACAAAATAGCCCGCCCCACCGACAAAAAGCAGGCCGTTCCCGCCGGCCAAATCAGGCCGCTGACAGAACCGGCCCTGCCGGCGAAATC
>DAIRVB010000603.1:0-3102 GCA_036803065.1 Streptosporangiaceae bacterium | reverse complement strand
ATCCTTCGGCGGCCTCGGGACGGTGGCCGGGCTGACGTGGTAGTTCGCGGCGAATCGCAGGCCGTTCGCCCCGGCGACCTGGGCGCTCTGGCCGCCGCTGCTGCCGAGGATCCATACCTGGACATCCGCGCCCTCGCCCGGGACGACGTGCGCCTCGACACCCTCAGCGGAACGGTAGCTGCCGCGCAGCAGCGCGAGGATGTCGTCGACCTGCTCGCCGTAGTCCTGCGCCTGCGCGCTGGGCTGCTGCAGCAGCGTCTTCTGCAGCTGGAAGCGTGGGGACCTGAGCAGCTGCTCGGGGGAGAACCGCGGCGGAATGCGCAAGCCGTTGGGTGCCCGGCCGTCTACCACCTGAGTCCCGCCGGCCACCGCCAGCTCGGCACCGCGCTCGGCGGGCCGTCCTCCCGAACGGCCGAGGCCAAGGTCAAGGCGGCCGGGATCTCGTCACCGCGCCAGGAGTCGAAGAGCTCCCAGGCCGTCTGCAGGAAGGTCTGGGCCCGCTCATAGCGTGCATCCTGCGGCAGGAAGCCGCCGCGCCGGAAGTTCTCGCCGGTGAACGCGTCCCACGAGGTGACCACGTTCCATGCGGCCCGTCCGCCCGAGAGATGATCCAGGCTCGCGAACTGCCGCGCCACCTCGTAGGGCTCGTTGAAGGTCGAGTTGATGGTGCCGGCCAGCCCCAGCCGGCCGGTCACCGCGGCGAGGGCGGCCAGGACGGTGAAAGTGTCCGGGCGGCCCACCACGTCGAGGTCGTAGATCCGGCCGTTCTGCTCGCGCAGCCGCAGCCCCTCGGCCAGGAACAGGAAATCGAACTTCGCCCGTTCCGCGGTCTCGGCCAGGTGGGCGAACGAGCTGAAGTCGATGTGGCTGCCCGAACGGGGGTCGCTCCACACCGTGGTGTTGTTCACGCCGGGGAAGTGGGCCGCGAGATGGATCTGCTTGACTGGCTTGCTCATTTGGTCAGGTCCTTCCCAGCCGGCGTCAGGCGGTGGCGTAGCGGCTGGCGGGGCGGGCCAGCCCGAGCAGCCCGCGCAGGGTAGATGCCTGGTAGGCCTCTCGGAACGCGCCGCGGCGCTGCAGTTCCGGCACCAGGCCCCCGGTGATCGCCGCGAGGTCGTGGCCGATGGCGCCGGGGCGCAGCCGGAAGCCGGTCAGGCCGCTGTCCTGCCAGCCCTGCAGCAGGTCGGCCAGTTGCACCGGCGTCCCGGTGAAGATGGTGGCGTCGCTGGTGTACTCGTAGCCCGCCAGCTCGTCGAGCCGGGCCTTGCGCGTGGCCGCGGCCGCGGCGTCATTGTCGAGGAACACCACGAGGTCGCCGAAGATGTGCACTGTCTCCCCGGCGCGCCCGGCGGCCCGCTGCTCGCCGCGGATCTGGGCGACGATCGCCCGGGCGTCCCCGTCATCGCCTGGGGTCACGTATCCGATGTCGGCCGAGCGCGCGACGAGCCGGAAGGGCACCTCCTGGTGGGCCAGGGCGCTGACGATCGGCTGGCCCTGCGGCGGCCTCGGGGTGATGGACGGCCCTTTGACACGGAAGTGGTCACCGGCGAAGTCGATGTAGTGCAGCTTGTCGCGGTCGACGAAGCGTCCGGTGGCAACGTCGCGGATCTCGGCGTCGTCCTCCCAGCTGTCCCACAGGCGCCGGACCACCTCGACGTAATCGGCCGCCTCGTCGAACAGCTCAGTGATGAGCTGCTGCACTGCCGGGTCGGTGCGCTGCGAGGCGCGGAACCGCGGGAACGTGCGGCGGCCGAAGAGAGCGGCCTCGTGCTGGCGGGCCGATACCTGCACCCGCAGCCCGGCCCGCCCGCTACTGACGTAGTCGAGGGTCGCGATCGCCGCCTGAGGGGCACTTGGCCAGCGAGCCGGTCATGCCGTCAGATGGAGAAGTCCTGGTCGTACCACACCGCGGACCCGTCCGGGTGCGGCTGAGCGCTGGTGCCACCGGCCTTCGCTTCTAGTTCCTCGATCCGGATGAGCAGCGTGTGCAGGCTGACGCCGACGAGGTCGGGCAGCAGGGTGTGGTCGAGGTCGGGAGGCGCGGTGGCGCCGCGGGGATGCTTGCGGTGGATGACCTGGCCGGGCACCCCGACGACGACCGAATCGGGTGGGACCGGCCTGACCACCACGGCGTTGGCGCCGATGCGGCTGTCGTGGCCGATCGTGATCGGGCCGAGCACCTTGGCGCCGGCCCCGATGGTGACCCGGTCGCCCACGGTCGGGTGCCGCTTGCCGCGCTGCAGGCTGGTGCCGCCGAGGGTGACGCCGTGGTAGATCGTCACGTCGGCACCGACCTCGGCGGTTTCCCCGATGACCACGCCCGAGGCGTGGTCGATGAAAAGCCCGGGACCGAGTACCGCCCCGGGGTGGATGTCCACGCCGGTGAGCCACGCGGTCAGCGCCGAGCAGAGCCGGCCGAGGAGCGTGCGGTGGTGCCGCCACAGCCAGTGGCTGACCCGGTGTCCCCACACCGCGTGGATGCCCGGATAGCAGAGCACCAGCTCAAGGGTGCTGCGTACCGCCGGATCCCGGTCCCTGGCCACCTGAAGATCTCTCCGGAAGGCGCTGAGCACGGCTAGTCATCATCCACGCCAGCGAACAGGGGAGTGCTGAGATACCTTTCACCGAAGTCGGGAACCACGACCACGATCAGCTGGCCAGCGTTCTCTGGCCGGTGCGCCAGGGCGACCGCGGCCGAGACCGCGGCGCCGGAAGAGATGCCGACGAGCAGCCCCTCCTCGCGGGCCATCCGGCGGGCCATGTCGATCGCGGCGTCGTTCTCAACCGTGAGGATCTCGTCGATGATGCCGACATCGAGGACGCTCGGCACGAAGCCGGCGCCGATGCCCTGGATCGGGTGCGGTCCCTTCTGGCCGCCCGAGAGCACCGGTGAGGCCGCCGGTTCGACCGCCACAACCCGCACCGACGGCTTGCGCTCCTTGAGCACTTCGCCCACGCCGGTGATGGTGCCGCCGGTGCCGACCCCGGCGACAAAGACGTCGACCGCGCCGTCAGTGTCTTGCCAGACTTCCTCGGCGGTGGTCGCCCGGTGGATCGCCGGGTTCGCCGGGTTGTCGAACTGCTGCGGGACGAAGTACCGCT
>DAIRVB010000602.1:0-3106 GCA_036803065.1 Streptosporangiaceae bacterium | reverse complement strand
TGTGCCGCCCGGAAACTCGATCGCATCGTTGAGCTGCCGTTTCGCCTGAACGGATGATGCGGTGATGGTTGGCTGGCCGGGTGCTGCTCAAGGTCACCTACCTGCTCATGCGCTGGACTTTTGGCCTGGCTGTCCTGATGTTCCGCGGGGACCAGGCGAAGAACGCCGAGCTGCTGGTGCTCCGGCACGAGAACGCGGTGCTGCGCCGGAACGCGGGCCGGGTGCGGTACGAGCCAGCCGACCGGGCCTGGTTCACCGCGCTCACGCGGTTCATCCCGCGGCGGCGCTGGACCGGGGTCTTTCCGGTGACGCCCGCGACACTGCTGGCCTGGCACCGCCGGCTCGCCGCCAGGAGGTACGACACGAGCAGCCGGCGCCAGCCCGGCCGCCCGGCGACGGTCCGCAGCATCGCCCGGCTCGCCGTCCGCCTGGCGGAAGAGAACCCGCTCCGGGGATACCGGCGCATTCATGGCGAGCTGACCAAGCTGGGCGTGACGGTCGCGCCGTCCACTGCCTGCGAGATCCTGCGCTCTTCGGGTACCGGTCCCGCACCGCGCCGGGACGGCCCGACGTGGCGGCAGTTCCTGCACGCGCAGGCCGCCGGGATCCTGGCCGTCGACTTTCTTCACGTCGATACCGTGCTGCTAAACAGGCTGTACGTGCTGATATTCATCGAGCACGGCACTCGCCGGATGCACCTGGGCGGCGTCACCGCCCACCCGACCGGTGACTGGACGGTGCAACAGGCCCGCAACCTGGCGATGAACCTCGGCGAGCGGTTCGAGGACTTCCGGTTCTTAATCCGTGACCGCGGATCGAACTTCACCCGCTCCTTCGACGCCGTATTCCAGGCCACCGGCACCACGATCTTGCGCACCGCTGTGCAGGCGCCGCGGATGAACGCGATCTGCGAGCGCCTCGCCGGCACCCTGCGGCGCGAACTCCCTGACCGCAGCCTCACCCTCGGCGAAGCGCACCTGCGAGCCGTCCTGGCCGAATACCAGGAGCACTACAACACCGCCCGGCCGCACCAGGGCATCGGCCAGCGCATCCCCGACAGCGCGCGCCATCCTCCCCGCGTCATCGCAGGGGACTTCCGCATCCGCCAGATCCGCCGAAAACCTGTCCTGAGCGGCCTGATCAACGAGTACGAGCGAGCCGCCTGACATCCGAGATCGCGCAGTTCACGGCCCAGGATCCTATTTTCGAGCGGCACAAGACGGCTCGTTGTACCTTGAGTGGGAGCTTGATACTCAGGTCGATAGTTTTCGAGAGATACTGGAATGCGCTGAGGCCGCTCCTCCGTGCCACCGCACGGAGGAGACGCTGTGCATCCCGTGCCCAGGCGAGGGGTTCAGGCACCGGGCGCCGCGTCATGAGGGGTGGTAGGAACGTGTCGACCACTGAGCCGACGAAGACTGGGCACACCCCACGCGTGAGCCGCGGACGCCGACCGACTCTGGCTGCCATCGCCGCCGAGGCGGGCGTTTCGCTGCCGACGGTGTCCAAGGTTGTCAACGGGCGCCCAGACGTCGCACCGGGCACCCGGGCCCTAGTGGAGCGCCTGCTCGGGGAGCGCAAATACCAGCGCCCTGGTCTGCGGCGCGGGCGGCGGGCAGGGCTGATTGACCTCATCTTCAATGGACTGGACAGCCCGTGGGCGGTGGAAATCTTGCGCGGTGTGGAGGACTGGTGCTCCTCGCACACAATGGGTGCGAGGGTCTCGGCTGTGCGGCATGGCAGTGCCCGGCCTGCTAGCTGGACGAGCGCGCTGGCCAGCCATGACACCGACGGGGTGATCCTGGTGACCTCGGAGCTGACCATGCCCCAGCTGCGCCAGGTTCACGATGAGGGCATCCCGCTCGTGGTCGTTGACCCGGTCAACCTGCCCGAACCCGATCTGCCGAGCGTGGGCGCCACGAACTGGGCGGGTGGCCTTGCCGCTACCGATCACCTGATGAGCCTGGGCCACCGCCCTATCGGTGCTATCACCGGCCCGGCGGATTACCTGTGCAGTCGAGCGCGGGTTGATGGGTACCGGTCGGCGCTCGAGCGGCTCGGGGCCCAGTTCGATCAAGCGCTGGTGCGACATGGGGACTTCCAGCATGAAGGCGGCTTCCTTCGCGGGGGTGAGCTGCTGGACCTGGCCGAGCCGCCGACCGCGATATTCGCTGGCAGCGATCAGCAGGCGCTCGGGGTGTATGAGGCGGCGCGCCAGCGGGGACTGCGGATCCCGCAGGACCTGTCCGTGGTGGGCTTCGACGACCTGCCCGCGGCGCGCTGGGTCTCGCCGCCGCTGACGACTGTTCGGCAGCCTCTCGCGGACATGGGCCGAGTGGCCGCCGAGATGCTGGGCGACCTGATCCAGGGCGTTCCGCTGCGCAGTCAGCGGGTGGAACTCGCCACTGAGCTGATCGTGCGGGAATCGACAGCCCGCTTGCCGACGTAAGCCATCGTCTGCCATGCGCCGTCCGCGCTAGTCCCGCAACCGCGGCATTCGTGACGCTGACAGATCTGCCCGAGCGGCACGTTCGAGATGCCGAACCGCAGCGCGGGGCCGGAGCAGTCTTCCTTGAGCGCCGTCCTAGAAGCCCCCTCTGCCGCCGAATCGGCGCGGGGCACCGTAGGCGGCGAGCTGGAGGTCCTGCTGCAGGTCGAAGAAGGCAGGTTTCGGCTTGAGGTTCACGTCATAGAGCGTGGCGTACCCCTCGCCGGTGAAGAAGCCGGGAACCCAGGAGTCTGCGTCACCGAAGCCCCAAACGGTGAACGATATGCACTCCGGTACCGCCAGGCAGGCCTTGAGCATTTGCGAGAACTCGTACGGTTGCGCGAATGTCGCGAGGTGATCGGTAGGCACCTGCGTGGTCGGGCTGTCGACGAACGTGCGGACGTCAGCTTCGGTAATGGCCACCTTCAGGCCGAGGCTGGCGTACCGCTGGAAGTCCTGGGTCATTTGCGTGGGGAACCCGTATCGGGTGTCGAGGTGTCCCTGGTCTCCGACACCGTCGATTGGCACGCCCTGATCCAGCATCTGCTGGAGCCAGGCGTACACCGCGTCGCTCTTGGCGTTCGTGCCGTCCTCGCCGGCGATGTTGTAGTCGTTGTA
>DAIRVB010000601.1:0-3109 GCA_036803065.1 Streptosporangiaceae bacterium | reverse complement strand
GAGCGGTACGTCACCGCGCCCGTATTCAAAGTCGGGGGTGGACCCGCCCCGGCAACTTCCAGATATCTGGGAGCTGCCTGAGATTCGTTGACCGGCGCCTGCGGCGGCCCGCATCGTCGACTGACAAACCATGCCGTCGCGCACGCGGCGGATAGTCCAAGGACGGTGGTCGATGACTGAGCGCAGGGATGCAGTGCGCCGGCCGGCGCGTGCTCCACTGCCGCGGCGGAGCCGGAAGCGATGGGCGGTGGCGGCCGGCGCCACGGCGTGCTGGGTGGTCCTGCTTTCTATGACGGGTTCCGCGATCGGCGCCACCCTGCTGCTGGCCGTCCTTACCGTGCTCGGCATTGTGAGCGTGCTGCTTCTCCGGTCCCTGGGTGTCACCGGGGATCATCCGTGGATACGGCAGCTGGCCGCCCGGCCGTGGCGCGACGGGCAGGATGTGCTGCAACTCGCCCTGCGGCATCTATCCGAGGTGTTCGTGATCACCCCGAGCGGGTCGCTGCTCGCGCCGAACCTGGTCGAGCTGCGGCTGAACCCGGATGACCTCGGCTCGCTGAGCGAGCGGATGGACCTCGGCCTGATTGCCGCGAGCGCGGCCGAGGTCTACGAGGAGCAGGTTGCCGCGCACGACGCCCGCTTCGCCGGGAACGGCCCACCCGACGTGCGTGTCATCGCCGACCCGGCGGTCCCGGCGGGCCGCTACCACCTGCGGCGGGGACAGCCGGTGAACGCCAATCCGCAGCCCGGTTCTGAGTTCGTTCACCCCGGCCTTCAGCCGGTCTACGCCGGTTTCCAGCCGGCGCGAGACGGGCAGTATCAGGGATTCATGGCCCACGATGGGGGTACCCACGCGCAGCCGGAGGCGGACCGGACGGCCGTAACCGGCATGCCGACGGTCATGGAGCCCAGCCGTAGCCTGGTCCCGGTACTGCGGCTGGTCACGGGTGGCTCGGTGGCGGAAACCCGGATGTCCGGCGCCCGTGCCGGACGGGGGGCCGTTGAACTGGGACTTCCCGAAGTGCCTACGGTGTCCAGGGAGCATGCCAGGTTCACGTTCTCCGACGGCCAGTGGTGGATCGCGAACCTGGGCATGAACGGGCTCACCCTCAATGGCACCCTTCTGGCGGCTGAGCACCCGCTCAGCAACGGTGATTCGATCCGTTGGGGAACGAGACCGGACGCGCTGCTGTCCAGAGTCGAGATCGGCTGAGGCTCCAGCCGGGGCTGGCCGGGGGCCGGGGCCGCCGGGCGCCGTGAGGGCCTGCTCAGCTCGAAGTGTCACACTTGCCATCCCAGACATGACGAGAGTGAATGGCTGCGCAAGTGAGGCGCCGTCGTTCGGGGGTGGCGGCTGAGTGGCGATGGGCCAGCTCTTCATCTGGTCAGCTGTGCGCGGCGAGTGGATCAGCTGCCCCCCTGATGAGATCACCTGGCTGGACCGGGGCCTGCTCAGCGAGAACGAGGATCTCATGCTGCACAGGGCCCCGCGCTGCGCAGGCCTGCGCTACGTGCACCATCGGTGGGAACTGTTCAGCCGGGACCCTAGCTACCGGGTGTACGTGGCGCCGCAGCCGACCGGCCGGATTCCCGCCGGTGCCGAGGCTGTGCAGCGGGCGGCTCGTCACGTCCTGCCGGTGGCCCCGGTGCAGTACGAGCCGCTGCCGGTAGTGCTCGAGGAGGGAGCATGGGTGGTCAGCGTCGGCACCTGGGTGCTGCCGCTGCGGCTCGACATGCCTGCGGTCCCGCGCACTCATCCGGGCACCTCGGGCAGCGACAAGCAGCCGCCCACCCGGGGCAGCAAAGTCATGGCGAAGGCCGGGCGGGGCAGCCCGCCCATCCAGGACGCAGTGGCCCGCGTGCGCGGTTATTTCGAGCGCAACGCCACCGCGCGGATGGCGATGGCCTACTACTACCAGGAGTTCATACTCGGCCTGGCTGCCCCGCAAACGGTGCCCATGACGGATGTGGTCATCGCGCTGGACCTGAGCGGAGAAGGCGCGGTGTCCGACTACAAGAAGCTGCTGCAGGGCTTCATCTGGAAGGAACGGGGCCACGCTCGTGACCTCGCCGACTTCCTTCTCTCCAACGGCCTGCTGACCCCGTTTGACCTCGATCAAGCCCGCCAGAGCGCGACAGCCAACGAGCGCAGTGGCGTCTGCGAGACGGCGCGGCGGCGGCTACAGTACCGGCCGAAGGAAAGGTAGCCGCCGCCCCGGCCGGTCAGCTGGCGAAGGCCGCGAATTCCCAGAGGGAGTAGCCGTACTGGGTGGCGCGTGCGGTTCCGTACATCCGGATGTACCGGCCGGTGCCTGAGACGTTGAGGGTCTGGGTGCCGCCGGTCCCGGTGGTGGTGGAGTAGATCGGCGTCCAGGTCGAGCCGTCGGTGGAGGTCTGGATCTGGAACGCGGTGGCGTAGGCCGTTTCCCAGTTCAGGGTGACCTGGCAGATTTACTGGGTAGTGCCGAGGTCCACTTCCAGCCATTGCGGATCGGAGAATGCGCTCGACCAGCGGGTGCCGGTGTTCCCGTCGGTCGCCGCCGCCGCCGTGAACGAGGCGTTCTCAAGCGAGGACGCCGTGGTGGGCTTGTTCAGCGCGATATTGGTCGTGGCGCAGCCGCCGCTGCTGGAGTTCACTGTCCAGCTGAACGTGGCAGATCCGGTAGCCCCGGTGGTGTCCCTGGCGGTCACGGTGACGTTCGAGGTGCCCGCCGTCGTCGGGGTCCCGGAGATCAGCCCGGACGAGGAGTTGATCGACAGGCCGGCCGGCAGGCCAGTAGCACTGTAGGTGAGCGTCTGGCCGGAGCCCGAGTCGGTGGCGTGGACCGGCACGCTGGCCGCAGTGCCGACCGTAGAGGCCTGACTGCCGGGGCTGGTGACCGTGACGGTATTACCGCCCCCGCCCCCGCTGGGCAGGGTCCACTGCTGCTGGGCGGAGCCGGTACAGGTCTCGATGTCCAGCCGCGAGCCGGTGTTGCCGCCGGGATCGGTGAGGCACAGGCCGGAGCTCGGATTGACCAGTTCACCATTGGCCTGGTGGGTCCAGCCCTGCGCAGCGCTGCCGTTGCATGGATACCAGTCGACGTTGGTGCCGCTGGCAGTGCCGGCG
>DAIRVB010000600.1:0-3130 GCA_036803065.1 Streptosporangiaceae bacterium | reverse complement strand
CCTTTACGAGGTCGGCAACTCCGTGGCGTGGCTGACGATCAACCGGCCGGAGGCCCGCAACGCGCTGTCCGCCGCAGTCCGAGCGGGGCTGGCCGCGGGCCTGCGCAGCTTTGCCGAGGACGGCAGCGCCCGGGTGCTCGTGATCACCGGCGCCGGGGACCAGGCGTTCTGTGCCGGGGCTGACCTCAAGGAGATGGCCGCGACCGGGCTGAAGGTTCCGCCGCCCGAATACCTGCCCCAGGTAGGCGCGGTGGCCAAGCCGGTGATCGCGGCCGTGAACGGGGTGGCCTACGCGGGTGGCTTCCTGCTCGCCCAGAGCTGTGACCTGTGCATCGCCGCCGACACCGCCCGGTTCGCCATCAGCGAGGTCAAGGTCGGCCGCGGGGCCCCCTGGGCGGCCCCGCTGCCGTGGCTCATCCCGCCGCGCGTCGCGATGCAGTTGCTGCTCACCGGTGACCCGATCACCGCCCAGCGGGCCCACGAGGTCGGCCTGGTCAACGAGGTCGTCCCGGCCAGTCAGCTGCGCGCCGCCGCCCAGGCCATGGCGGAGCGGATCGCCGCCAACGCACCGCTGTCCGTGCTGGCCGCCAAGCGGACCGTCTCGCTCGTCGCGGAACTGCCGCTCAGCGACGCGCGCCGGGCCGCGGACGACATCTGGGAGCCGGTCTACCTGAGCGCGGACGCCCAGGAGGGCCCGGCCGCGTTCCGCGAGAAGCGGCCACCCGTCTGGCAGGCCCGCTGATGCCCCTCACCATGACTGCCCTGGTCGGCGACCTGGCCGCGGAATCCGCGCAACTGACCTACATCCTGGCCGCGCTCACCGATGAGCAGTGGGAACTGCCTACCCCGGCGGCCGGCTGGGCGATCCGCGACCAGGTCAGCCACCTGGCCTACTTCAACGACGCGGCGGCGCTGGTGGGGACCGACCCGGCCCGGTTCCGACGCGAGGCCAGCAAGCTGATGCGCAATGAGCATTTCACCGACGAGATCGCCCTGAAGTACCGGCACCTGTCGCCCCGCGAGCTGATGGACTGGCTGGACCGGAGCCGCGGGGAGCACCTGCGCGTGTTCGGCGGGATCGATCCGCGGAGCAGGGTGCTGTGGTACGGCCCGTCGATGAGCGCGGCGTCGTCCGTCACCGCCCGGCTGATGGAGAACTGGGCCCACGGCCAGGACATCCTGGACGCGATCGGCCGGGCCCGCTGGCCCACGGCGCGGCTCCGCCATGTCGCCCACCTGGGCGTCGCGACCAGAGGATTCAGTTTCCAGTTGCGGGGACAGCCGGTGCCGGACGCCCCGGTGCGGGTGGAGCTGACCGCGCCCGACGGGTCGGCCTGGGAGTGGGGGCCGGCCGATGCGGCCGACCGGGTCGAGGGATCGGCGCTCGACTTCTGCCTGCTGGTGACGCAGCGCCGGCACCGCGCCGACACTGCGCTGCGGGCGACCGGGCCGGTCGCCGACGCCTGGCTGGACCTGGCCCAGGCGTTCGCCGGCCCGCCCGGCCCCGGCCGGGCTCCGGGAGCCGCCCGGTGAATCCGGCCGGCCCGGCCATGTCGGCCCGGCCGGCCCGGCCGGTCCGCATCGCCAACTGCTCCGGCTTCTACGGCGACCGGCTCTCGGCGCCGCGGGAGATGGTCGACGGCGGCCCCATCGACGTGCTGACCGGTGACTACCTCGCCGAGCTGACGATGATGATCCTCTGGAAGGCCCGGCAGAAGGATCCCGGAGCGGGCTATGCCCGGACCTTCCTGATCCAGCTGGAGCAGGTGCTCGGCAGCTGCCTGGACCGGGGCATCAAGATCGTTACCAACGCCGGCGGGCTCAACCCGGCCGGCCTCGCCGACGAGGTGGGCAAGCTCGCCGCCGGACTCGGCCTGCAGCCCAAGGTCGCCCATATCAGCGGGGATGATCTGCTCGGCCGGCTGCCGGACCTGCTGGCATCCGGGATCGGCCTGGCCCATCTGGATACTGGCCAGCCGCTCGCGGACGCGGGCGTCCAGCCGGTCTCGGCCAACGCCTACCTGGGCGGCTGGGGGATCGCCGAGGCGCTCGCGACGGGCGCCGACATTGTCGTCTGCCCGCGGGTCACCGACGCTTCGCTGGTCCTCGGCCCGGCGGCCTGGTGGCACGGCTGGGCGCGCACCGACTGGGATCAGCTGGCGGGCGCGGTCGTGGCCGGCCACGTCATCGAGTGCGGGCCGCAGGCGTGCGGCGGCAACTATCCCTTCCTCGACGAGATCACCGACCGGCGTTACCCGGGATTCCCGATCGCTGAAGTGAGCGCCGACGGAAGTTCCGTCATTACTAAGCACAACGGAACAGGCGGGCTGGTCTCGCCAGGAACAGTGACCGCCCAGCTGCTGTACGAGATCGACAGCCCGCAGTACGCGGGTCCCGATGTGGTCGCGCACTTCGACTCGGTGCGGCTGGCCCAGGTAGCGCCCGACCGGGTGCTCGTCTCAGCCGCCCGGGGGACACCACCGCCGCCGACCCTCAAGGTGGCGCTGAACTACCTCGGCGGCTACCGCAACACCATGACGCTGGTGCTCACCGGCCTGGACATCGAGGAGAAGGCCGCGTGGGCAGGCGACGAACTGTTCTCGCTGCTAGGCGGCAGGGAACGGTTCGCTGAGGTGGATGTACGGCTGCTGCGCTATGACCGGCCCGACGCGTCCGGGAACGAGCAGGCCACAGCGCACCTGCGGATCACCGTTAAGGATCGTGATCCGGATCGGGTGGGACGGGCATTCTCCGATGCGACGATGGCACTCGCCCTCGGCGGGTACGCCGGGTTCCACACCACGACGCCGCCCACGGCGGCCAGCGCCTACGGGGTGTTCTGGCCCGCGCTGGTGCCCGTGGATGTGGTCGAGCAGGTGGTGGTGCTCCCGGACGGGTCAAGGCGAGTCGTGCCGCACACCCGGGGGGAGCCGGACGCGGATCAGCCGGCCGCGGCCGACGTGGCCGCCTTGCGGCCGCCGAGTGGTCCGACCGTGCGGGTACCGCTGGGACGGATCGCGGGCGCCCGGTCCGGTGACAAGGGCGGAAATGCCAACGTCGGCCTGTGGGCCCGGCGCCCGGAGGCCTTCGGCTGGCTGCGCGACGTACTGACCGTAGAGCGGTTCAGGCA
>DAIRVB010000599.1:0-3137 GCA_036803065.1 Streptosporangiaceae bacterium | reverse complement strand
GAGGTCTTCACGTTTGACCTGGCTTTATGTTCACGTTTAGCTCTGACATTTTCGGCTGCCAGGAGTGCCTGGCCTGAAATGATCTTGTTCGTGATGCGGGGCGGGCTTGTGTGACCTTGCCGGCCGGGATCAGGGCGTGCGGGCCCGCTGTGGTGGTGCGGGTGAGGTGGCTGCCGGTGGCCGCGCGGAAGGCTGCGGGCTGTTATGGCGGGGCGGCGGCGAGGCTGGCGATGGTCTTGCGGCGCCGGCGCCTGGTCCTGGGCGGGAGCCCGGCGGCGGCGCGCCGCGCGTTCTGCTCCTGGCGGGCGTCCCAGGCGGCCAGGATGCGCTGGTTGCGGACGGTGATCAGGCAGGCCAGCCACAGCGCGAGCGGGGTCACGCCCGTCAGGCGGCACCAGCCGCGGGCGATAGTGGTGGTGGCGGGGTCCTTGATGGTGGAGAACGTGCGCTCGGCGCCAGTGCGGCGGGCGTAGGAGCGGCGGTGCTCCTTTGAGGGGTAGTCGTGTTTCTGCCGGGTCTTCGCCGCGACCTGTGGCGGGACGGTGATGGTCTGCTGGGTGCAGCAGGCTGGCGGCGGCGGCTGCTGCGGCGGGGTGAGGATCTCCGGGCGGCCGCGGTCCAGTCTCATCGAGTCCGGCCGGTGCGGGCAGCGGATCTTCCCCATGACGGCGGGGCACATGACCCGGTGGTAGCCGTCGGCGTCATCGGTGCTGATCCGGCCGAGCTTGTGTCGTGCTAGCCCGGCGGTCTGCTGGTCGTGCGCGGCGGTCTGCTCCGCGGTCGCGGCGGGGGCCAGCGGGCCGAGTTCCAGCAGCGGTCTGGGCGTGGCCGGGCAGTAGAGGTTTCCGTTGGCGATGATCGCGCCGTGGTGGGTGCCCTTGGGCCCGCGGTCGCTGGGGTGCAGGTCCTGGATGAGCTGGGCGCCGGCCTGGCGGAGCGGGATGGCCCAGGCTTGGGCGTCGCGGTGGGCGTAGCCGGAGTCGCCGAGGATGTCGCCGAGGCCGATGCCGGCCGCGGGCATGCGGGTCAGGACCCTGACGAGGGCGCGGACCGGGTCCAGCTCACAGGAGGACAGAGTCATCCGGCGGGCCAGCTCAGGGACGGCCGGGCCGTGCTCCTCGCGGGTCATGGTGCCGGCGGACAAGTAGAAGCCGAAGAACATCTCGCCTTTCGGGCCGGGCAGGCTGGAGTTGCGGTGCCCCCAGTGCGCCTCAGGGCCGGCGCACTCGGTTGTCCCGTGCCGCGGCGGGCGGGACCAGGTCTCCGCATCGGTCCAGTCCACGGCCAGCGCGGCGGAGGCGGCCTTGTGCTCTGCGGGGATGCTGGCTTCCAGCAGGTCATCGCAGACGCCGGCAAGAGCATCGGAGGGGGCGCCGCCGGGATGCTCTTTGGCCAGCGCATCCGCCACGAGGTTAAAGGTGCGCTCGACCTGCCGGCAGGTGAGCTGGTGCGGGCCGGTCTTCCACTCTTCCGCGACGCCGAGCCGTGCCTGGTCATCGGCGGGCAGGGTGGTCAGCGCCGCGTGCACCCTGGTCAGGTGCGCGGGCCGGTCATCATCCAGGGCGAGCATCATCCCGGTCAGCAAGGCGCGGGCGGTCAGCTGGCGGTGCCGCACGCCTGCGGGCAGCAGCGCCTCGATGGCCGCCGCGACGCCGGAGCCGTCGATGATGTCCTCGATTGCGGCGAGCGCGGCCGGGCCGGTCACCGGCTGCTCCGGCCGAGCAGGGCAACCGCCTCGGCCTCGTCGCCGGGCTGCAGGGTGGCGGTGATGTCGCCGAGCCGCTGGGAGCAGGTGATCCCGGCGGCGTGCAGGAACGTGGCCAGCCCGAGCAGCCGGGCGCAGTCGGCCAGCCAGGTGGCGCGCAGCCGGCTGGTGTCCAGGCGGGGCAGCCCGGTGCCGCCAGCCAGCGACCGGGCCAGCGGGTTCGTGATGTTATGCCGCTCTGGGCTGGTGCCGCCGGTGACCAGGTTCTGGCCGGCGAACTGCGCCGCAGCGAGCAGGATCTCGTGGTAGCGGGCCAGGACCGGCACTGTCCGCGGCCGGGTGCCGCGCACCTCGGCTACTACGCCGCCGGACCGGCGGCAGATGTCGGTGCCGCGGACGGCGCGCAGGTCAGCACGGATCAGTCCGGCGCCGGCGCCCAGGCCGACCAGCCCGGCGGCGCGCATCCGCCGTGCCAGTGTCGGCTGCGCGTCAGCGAGGGCGAGGTAGCCGTCGATCTCCGCCGGTGTATAGGGCGCCTTGGCGCGCTCGCGGGGCAGCGGCGCGTCCGCCGGGTGAAGCTGCGGGACCATCGCCCGGGCCAGGAACCGCAGGTTCGTGCGCAGCGTCCGCCGGGTGACGCCCGTCAGGCCCGGCGCGTGCGCGGTGAACCGCTCGATCACCGACGGGTGCAGCAGCACCTCCGGGACCGGCTCCAGCCCCAGCCCGATGCCGTAGGCCGCCAGCTTCCCCGCTGCCCACAGCAGGTTCTTCGCCCGCTCCCGCCCGGCCGGCGCCGCGGCCGTGACGACCTGGCGGGCGAACGCGGCCGCCCGCGGCGGCGCCGACGACGGCCGCCAGGCGGCGATGTAGCCGGCCACCCCATCCTCGCCATCCGCATTCATACAGTAATTTATACTGAAAGAAGGAGCCGGGATCACGGACCCCGCATGCCACCATGGACAGCGTGTCGCCCACCAGAGGCCAGCAGGCCCGCGCCGCCGGCATCGCCGCCGAGCTCGCCAGCCTCGGCCTCGCCCTGCCCGGCACCCTCATCGAGCGGCACGTCCGCTGCGGCAAGCCCCGCTGCCGCTGCCACGCCGACCCGCCCGCCCTGCACGGCCCCTACTGGCAGTGGACCCGCAAGGTAGCCGGCAAGACCGTCACCCGGCTCGTCCCCGGCGACCAGCTCGACGACTACCGGCAATGGCTCGACAACGACCGCCGGCTCCGCGCCCTGGTCGCCGAGCTCGAAGCCCTGACCCTGGCCATCGCCGACGCCGGCCCGCAGGCCAGGCGCCGGCCCGCAGGCCCCGCCCGCGAAACCAGCCAGACCACCACATAACACTGTGGCCACGGCCCGCTTAACCTGTGGCCATGCCCGCCACCACCGCCCATTTCCGCAGCTCAGGCCCAAACGTGAAGACCTGACCAC
>DAIRVB010000598.1:0-3138 GCA_036803065.1 Streptosporangiaceae bacterium | reverse complement strand
CGGCCAGTGAGCGGGGAATTCGGGGCCACGCCCGTGGGGATGGCGCGCATCACCGGGTACCCGGCCCGCGGCAGCGCGCAAGCCGTTGCCCTGCTCGGGCACGGCTCGGTGACGGGCATCGAGTCAGCCGACCTGCAAGCGCTCGCCGACGCTCTGCCGCGTCGAGACATCACCGTCGGCCTGGTCACCCAGCCGTACCGCCTCGAAGCGAATCCGGGGGCCGCCGGCGAAGCGTCTCTCGACCGGGCGTGGACCGCAGTATTGCCCGCCGCCGCCGGCCCGGGCGTACCGGTGATCGCCGGCGGCCGCAGCGCCGGAGCACAGGTCGCCTGCCGCACGGCCGCCGAACTCGGCGCACACGCCGTGCTCGCGCTGGCCTACCCGCTGCTCGGGCCCGGGAGTTCTCAGGAACTGCTCAACACCGGCCGCCCGACGCTGGTCGTGCAAGGCGGAAGCGACCCCTTCGGCCGCCCGGACCAGTTCCCGCAGCTTCCGCCCGAGATCGAGCTGGTAGAGATCCCATCGGCCAACCACACCTTCGGCACAGGGATCGGCATCCCCCGCTCCACCTCCATGACCCGCATCACTGCCGCGGTCACCGAATGGATCGACAGGCGCCTGTCCGCGCCCCGCACCCATCACCAGCGCTGAACCGGCCCGCGATCATGGCACGGCCTCGTCTCACTGCGCCTGCACGGGCTAGTGACGCAGGCGCCCATATCCGCTTCTATGGGCGTCTAGCCTGGTCCTGTCCTGGGATCTGCCTCTTGCTGGTTGCTGTCCTCGGTGATCACCGGCCAGGCAACCACCGGCCGGGGTAGCCCCACGCCAAGCGCAGCGCCTTGTCGTCGCGGGGGACGAGCGGCGATGGCTGCAGGCGGCCGGCCGGGGAGCGGTCGATCAGCGCGCAGCCATCCGGTGAGCCGTTCGTCGCGCTCGAGGCACGACGAGGTCGTGGCCGCCGCCGCGATTGCGTTCGCCGCCGGGCCAGCCAGCTGATGCGCTACCGGTCGTTCGGGCCAGCGGGTTGCGCGTGTGTCCGAGCTGTTCCTCGGAGCGATGACCTTCGGCGAACAAGGCGGGGTGGGGGCGCCTGTCGAGGAGTGCCGGCGGATTCTCGGCGCGTACGCCGGTCACCCTAGGGATTTCGGCGTGAGGGCACTGGTGGGGCGCAGCGCGCCGTCGTCGCCGATGTCGTTGAGCACCGCCGTGAGGCCCACGCGGAGCATCTTCTTGCGGACGGGGCCCAGCACTAGCTTCGCGAGGAGGAACCCACCGATGCCGGTGAAGCCGGTGTGCTCGTAGGTGAAGCGCGTGCCGCCGGCGTGGGGTTCGAGCCGGTATAGGACCTCTGTCACGTCGCCGCCTTCGCCGCCAGTCCACGAGTAGCGCAGCAGCGACGGCTCGTTCACCTCAAGCACCTCGCAGTCGACGATCCCGCTCCAGCCGGGCTTCGGCTTCGCGACGAACTGGAACTTCGTGCCTACGGTGGCGGTGAATCCTTCCGGCCGCCCGCCAGCGCCGGTCGCGGTCCACAGCGGGATGAGCGCCGGGTCGGTCACGGCACGCCAGACCTTCGCCGGGGATGGGGGCAGTCACGCACGATGCGGATGTCACTCATGGGAGCTCCTCGGGCTGTTGGGGGACGACGGGGTCAACTTGTACAGCTACTAGAAAATTATGGTAGCAGAAAAAATATGGACACTGGACTATGCTGAGGACATGAGCACCCGGACAGTGGACTGGACGCTGCCGCGCACCCCGGGGACCGGGGCGCCGGAGGCCGAAGGGCTGCGGGGGCGCAAGAAGCGCCTGATGCGCCAGCAGCTCTCCGATACGGCGACAGAGATGTTTATGGAGCGGGGCTTCGACGCCGTGCGCGTGTCGGAGGTCGCCGAGGCGTGCGGGGTGTCGGAGAAGACGGTCTTCAACTACTTCCCCACCAAGGAGTCGCTGATCCTGGACCGCCTGGACGTCACCGTGGCCTCGCTGCGGACCGGGCTGGCCGATCCCGGGGTCTGGCCGGCCGAGGCGGCGCTGCGGATCCTGGACCGAGAACTAGGCGCTATGACGTCCTGGCTCGCTGCCCAGGACGACCTAGACCAGGCCGCCGCCGCGATCCGGCGCTTCGGCACCTTGATCCAGGACACGCCCTCACTGCGGGCCTACCAGAGCGACATGATGGATCAGTTCACCGCGGTGGCCGCCGCGATCCTGGCCGGGCGGGCCGGGATGAGCGACGATGACCCGGAGCCGCAGATCGCGGCCGTCGCCCTGCTCGGCCTGTGGCGCATCCAGTTCCAGGCCCTGTCCAGATACCTGGACGGTACCCGCACACCCGCACAGGTCCACCAGGCCGTGGCCGCCGACGTCCACCGTGCCGCCCGCCTCATCGACACCGGGCTAAGCTCGTTTGCGGCCTTCGCGCCCGGGCGGCGGGACGCCCCGCCGCTGCCATGATCGCGAAGACTTCACAGTCCACTCAGACTGTCAAGTCTTCGTAGATCATGAGGGCTTCGCGCCTGGGACGAGGAGCCGGCCCGCGGGGAGCGGCAACTGGGGTAGCGCTCTGCGCTCCGCCGAGGCGGTCAGTACGGGCAGGTAATGGTCCCGGGGCACTGGTTCGGCGCCCAGCGACCGCAGGAAGGGACTGTCCCACTGGGCGTCGATCAGCGTGCCGCCCGCCGCAGCGAATCGTGCGGCCATATCCGCGACGGCAATCCTGGCCGCGTCGGGACGCCGGCTGAACATCGAATCTCCGCTGAGCACGACGCCGACCCCGATGCCGCAGGCGCCCCCGATCAGCTCGTCGTCCTGCCACACCTCGATGCTGTGCGCCCAGCCTTCCTCGTGCAACGCGACCATGGTTTCCAGCAGCGTGTCGGTGAACCAGCGCGGCTCACGCCCGGTCCGGCATTCCTGCGCCACCCGCCGGAACGAAGCGTTGGCGGTCGTCCGTTCCCGGCCGCCCCGTAGCCGTTTCCTGACGTTGCGGCCAAGGTGAACGTGCCCGACGTTGATCACCGGCCTGGGGTCAGGCGACCACCACGCTACCCCGTACGGATCTTCATGTGTGCTGCCGACCAGGCCGATCACGCCGTCAGACACCTGATCTTCGTACCGGAATTCGTTGCTGTG
>DAIRVB010000597.1:0-3142 GCA_036803065.1 Streptosporangiaceae bacterium | reverse complement strand
ATTCCCGGCCGGACCAGCAGGACTACGGTACCGCGCCGCCATCCCGCCCGGAATTGCGGATAGCGAGCGATAGCGCCAGCGTGGACCTAGTGGCGGCGGAGCGGGCCGCTGCGGACTTTCTGGCCGCGCTGGGGATCGAGGTCAGCCGTGAGGGCCTGCGGGAGACACCAGCCAGGATGGCGCGGGCCTACGCGGAGCTGTTTGATGCCCGGCCGCTGCAGCTGACCACGTTCCCGAACGACGACGGCTACGACGAGCTGGTGCTGGCGCGGGCCATCCCGTTCCGGACCGTCTGCGAGCATCATCTGCTGCCCTTCTCCGGCGTCGCGCACGTCGGCTACCTGCCGGGCGAGCGCATTCTTGGACTGTCCAAGCTGGCCCGCCTGGTCGAGCATTTCGCGGCCCGGCCGCAGACCCAGGAGCGGCTGACCAAGCAGGTCGCCGACTGCCTGGCCGCGCGCCTTGGCCCGCGCGGCACGGGCGTGGTCCTGGAGGCCGAGCACTCGTGCATGACGCTACGTGGGGTGCGAGCCCTGGGCGCCACGACCGTCACCTCGGCGACGACTGGAACATTGCGCACCGATGCTCGCGCCAGGGCTGAGTTCTTTGCTCTGGCCGGTGTTCCTGGCTGATCGTTCGCTGCCGTGCGGCGGGGAAGGGGACCATAGTGAATGACGCACTCAAGACACTGAGCGAGGCCGGAGTCTCGATCTGGCTGGATGACCTGAGCCGGGAACGGCTGGTGTCGGGCAGCCTGGCCGACCTGGCCGCTCGTGATCATGTGGTGGGAGTGACGACCAATCCCAGCATCTTCGCCAAGGCCATCACCGGCAGCGACGCCTATGACTCGCAATTGCGGGACCTGTCCACCCGTGGCGTCGAGGTCCGGGAGGCGCTTCGCGCACTGACCACATATGACGTGCGGTGGGCTTGTGACGTGCTGCGGCCGGTGTATGACGCGACGAGCGGCGTGGACGGGCGGGTGTCCATCGAAGTTGACGCACGGCTCGCGCACAACACCGCGGCCACGATCGCTGAGGCGCGGGCATTGTGGTGGCTGGTCGACCGGCCCAACCTGTTCATCAAGATCCCGGCTGCCCGGCAGGGGCTGCCGGCGATCGCCGCATGCCTGGCCGAGGGGATCAGCATCAACGTCACGCTGATCTTCTCCTTGCGGCGATACGACGCGGTCATGGATGCCTTTCTGGACGGCATGGAACGTGCCCGGCAGGCCGGCCACGACCTGTCGTCGATCGGGTCAGTCGCCTCGTTCTTCGTATCCAGGGTCGATACCGACATCGACTCCCAGCTGGACAAGATCGGCACCAGCGAGGCGGCGGGGCTGCGCGGGCGCGCGGCCATCGCGAATGCGCGCATCGCTTACCAGCATTACGAGCAGGTGTTCTCCGGGGCGCGGTGGGCCGCGCTGAGCGCGGCCGGGGCGCGGCCGCAGCGGCCGTTGTGGGCCTCGACGTCGGTCAAGGACCCGGCCTATCCGGACACCCGCTACGTGGTCGACCTGGTCGCACCGGGTGTGGTCAACACGATGCCCGAGGCGACCCTGCGCCTGGTGGCCGAGCACGGCCAGGTGCCCGCCGACTCGGTGCGTAGTCACTACGACGAGTCGCGGCAGGTGCTGGACCAGTTGCAGCGGCTCGGCATCGACTACGACGACGTCACGCAGGAACTCGAAGACAACGGCGTAACCACATTCGACGCCGCGTGGCAGCGGCTCGGCGAACAGCTGGCCGCCACCCTGCGGGAACGATCCGACCGGCAGCAACGGAGCTGATCATGACCACCAATACGACATACCTGATCGTCGGCGCGAGCCTCGCCGGGGCGAAAGCGGCGCAGACCTTGCGGGCGGAGGGCTTCGAGGGTCCGCTTGTCATGGTCGGCGAGGAGCACGAATGGCCCTATGAGCGGCCACCGCTGTCCAAGGACTACCTGCTCGGCAAGGCCGGACGCGAAACGATCTACGTCCATCCCCGGCAGTGGTACACCGAACACGATGTTGATCTGCGCCTCGGGGTCGCCGTCACCGCCGTCCATCCCGGCGCGCACGAGGTGAGCCTCGCCGATGGCAGCCAGATCAGCTACGCCAAGCTGCTGCTGACCACCGGGTCCTCGCCGCGCCGGCTTTCCGTGCCGGGCGCTGATCTCGACGGCGTGCTCTACCTGCGGAACCTCGGTGACAGCGACCGGATCAAGGCGGCTTTCCAGTCGGCGTCCAAAGTCGCGGTGATCGGCGCCGGATGGATCGGCCTGGAGACCGCGGCCGCGGCCCGGGCCGCCGGTCTCGAGGTCACCATGCTGGAGATGGCGGAACTGCCGCTGCTGCGGGTGCTCGGCCGCCAGGTCGCCCAGGTCTTCGCCACCCTGCACCAGGACCACGGCGTGGACCTGCGCTGTGGAGTGCAGATCGCCGAGATCACCGGCCGCGCGGGCCAGGCCAACGGTGTGCTGCTGGCCGACGGCAGCCGTGTCGAGGCCGACGTGGTCATCGCCGGGGTCGGGATCACCCCCAACAGCCAGCTCGCCTCGGCAGCCGGCCTGGAGACAGACAACGGTATCCGGGTCGACGCGCGGCTGCGCTCCTCGGACCCGGATATCTACGCCGCCGGGGACGTCGCCAGCGCCTTCCACCCCCGGCTGGGCAAGCACGTCCGGGTCGAGCACTGGGCCAATGCGCTGCACCAGCCCCAGGCCGCCGCCCAGGCAATGCTCGGCCAGGACGTTGCCTACGACCGGGTGCCCTACTTCTTCACCGACCAGTACGACCTGGGCATGGAGTACTCCGGCTACGTGGAACCCGGCGGCTACGACGAGGTCGTCTTCCGTGGTGACGTCGCCGGGCGTGAGTTCATCGCGTTCTGGCTTAGCGGCGGGCAGGTACTGGCCGGCATGAACGTCAACATCTGGGACGTCAACGACGCGATCCAGGAACTGGTCCGTGCGGGCCAGCCGGTGGACACGAACGCGCTCCGCGACCCGGAAAAGCCGCTGGGCTCGCTCACTGGTCGCTGACGCTGACCGGATTGCGCTAGCGGCCACCGATGTCTACGCTCCAGACTTCCGGGTAGCGCTCCTGGAATTCCCGCATGACGGCCACACAGCGGTCATCACGCAGGAGTACCAC
>DAIRVB010000596.1:0-3145 GCA_036803065.1 Streptosporangiaceae bacterium | reverse complement strand
TCGGCGTGATGCTGCCCGACGGCCGGGAGCTCTACATCGACGTGGAGGACGCCCCAGCGCATCGTCCCAGCGCAGGCCGGTAGCGGCAGAGTGCCAGCACGGCGCCATGCAGTCACGGCTGGCTGCAGGTCGCACCGAGGCTGCTGCGGATACCTGAGTCCGAGGCACCGGTCATCCAGTTGCCGCTCCTGGGCCGGTATCTGCACGCGCCGACTGCGGCGATCATCTACCAGTTCTGCCAGGTGGCCATGCACGGCCACACGGTCAGGGTGTCCCACTTCGAGCAGCCGGTCTTCGCCTGGAAGTAGGGCTAGCGACTCGGGCCTGACCAGCTCAGTCATCGCGGTGGACGGTGCCGGGGGCAAAGGCCGGCCTGCAGACGGAGATGTACTCCGCGCCGCTGGCTCCCGGGGAGCTGTACCGCACCCATTCGCCCGGCCTCGCGTGCACTCCCTGGCCGGCCTGGACCGTCAGCTCGCCATCATCCGACTCCACGACCAAAGCCCCATGCAGGACGATCGTGAATTCATCGAACTCCGGGCGCTGCCCCGGCTCAGCCCAGCCGGAAGGGCTGCGCATGTGCGCGATGCTCAGACCGTTCTCGCCGGTGCTGGCCCTTCCCACATATTCATCGATCAGCTTCGGCGGCTCGCCAGCCGCCGCCACCCGGCTCGGTCCGCTGATCAGTTCAGGCATGACGGTCAGTATCTCGCAGGATGCGAATATCTTCGGGCCGGGTGTCGATTCCGACGGTACCTGTTCGTGAACAGGATGAGGGCCGGTATGGTGCCGGCCCAGATGAAGGGAGAATCGACATGAAGCAGTACCTGCTCGCGGTCCATGTGGTCGAAGGTGAGCCTGCTCCCCCCGAGGCGCAGATGGAGCAGGCGTACAAGGCGGTCGACGCCTTCAACGCGGAGCTCCAGTCGGCTGGGACCTGGGTGTTCGCTGGCGGCCTCCACCCGTCTTCCATGGCCACCGTCGTTCGCGCCCAGGGTGGGCAGGTGGTCACCACCGACGGGCCGTTCGCGGAGACCAAGGAGCAGCTGGGCGGCTTCTGGATCATCACGGCCCCGGACCTGGACGCGGCGCTCGAGTGGGCGGCCAAGGGGTCTGCCGCCTGCGACGCGCCGGTGGAGGTCCGGCCGTTCCAGGAGCTCCCGGAGGAGTAGATCGTGCCGGGCGCGGATGCTGCCGCCGTAGGGCGGGCCTATCGGGAGAGCTCGGGACGTGCGGTGGCCACTCTGGCCCGCCTCTTCGGCGATATCGACCTCGCCGAGGAGGCGGTCCAGGAGGCCTTTGCCGTGGCTGCTGAGCGCTGGCCGGCCGCAGGGGTGCCGCCCAACCCGGGCGGCTGGATCGTCACCACGGCCCGCAACAAGGCACTGGATCGCATGCGGCGGGAGTCGTCCCGCTACAGCCGCGAGACACAGGCAGCCCTGCTGCACACCGACGCCGAGCCATCGGAGGTGGGACCAGTGCACGATGACCGCCTGCGGCTGATCTTCACCTGCTGTCACCCGGCACTGGCCGCCGAGGCCCAGCTTGCTCTTACCCTGCGGCTCATCGCCGGGCTCCAGACGCCTGAGATCGCCCGCGCCTTTCTCGTGCCCGAGGCGACTATTGCTCAGCGTCTCGTCCGGGCCAAGCGGAAGATCCGTGCCGCCGGCATCCCCTACCGCGTGCCCCGCGACGCGGAGCTGCCCGACCGGCTTCCCCTCGTGCTGTCGGTCGTCTACCTCGTATTCAACGAGGGATACACGGCCTCGTCCGGCGATGACCTGGTCCGCTCCGAACTGTGTGCCGAGGCCATCCGCCTCGCGAGGTTGCTGGCCGAGCTGATGCCCGACGAGCCCGAAGCCCTGGGCCTGCTGGCCCTGCTGCTGCTGACCGAGGCCCGGCGCCAGGCCCGCACCGGGCCAGGCGGCTCGCTGGTGCTGCTCGCCGACCAGGACCGCAGCCAATGGGACCACGCCATGATCGCCGAGGGCCAGGATCTCGTCCGGGCCTGCCTGCGCCGCAACCGCCCCGGGCCCTACCAGCTTCAGGCTGCGATCAACGCCGTGCACAGCGATGCTCGCAGCGCCGCAGAAACAGACTGGGCGCAGATCCTGGCGCTCTACGACCAGCTGATCGCGGTGACGCCCACGCCCGTCGTGGCCCTCAACCGGTGCGTTGCCGTCGCCGAAACGCAGAGTCCTTCCCTGGCGCTCGAACTCGTCGACCAGCTCGGCCTCGATGGCTATCACTTGTTCCACTCGACACGCGCAGACCTGCTCCGCAGGCTCGAGCGGCGCTCGGAGGCCGCGGCCGCATACGACGCGGCCATCGCCCGCACCGCCAACCGCGCCGAGCAGTCCTTCCTCCAGCACCGGCGAGACAGTCTTTAACCCAGCTCGGCGGGCTAGACATCCTCGCCCCCGCTCAGCAAGGGCGAGCGACCGGTCCCCATTAGACCCGGTTGGGACGGAACACGAGTGTGGGCACCCGCAGCGGCCGGTCCCAGGTCGCGCCCGGTACCCGCTAGTGAAATAGTGAAGCCATGCCTCTGTCCCGCCCGCTCTTTCCGGTCGGGACAGCCGGCAGTCCCACCGAGTTCGCGGGCCGGGCCGCCAGTGGAAGGAACTGTCGATGAGGATTGCCGACGACGTGACGCAGCTCATCGGGAACACGCCGCTGGTGCGCTTGCGGCGGGTAACCGATGACGCCGCCGCGCAGGTCGTGGGGAAGCTGGAGTTCTTCAACCCGGCGAACAGCGTGAAGGACCGCATCGGCGTGGCGATGATCGACGCTGCGGAGCGGGCCGGCGAGATCCGCCAGGACACCATCATCCTGGAGCCCACCAGCGGCAACACCGGCATCGCGCTCGCCATGGTGTGCGCGGCCCGCGGCTACAAATGCGTGCTGACGATGCCAGAGACGATGAGCAAGGAGCGACGTCAGCTACTGCGGGCCCTGGGTGCCGACCTGATCCTCACGCCCGGGCCCGAGGGCATGCCCGGCGCCATCGCCAGGGCCGAGGAACTCGCCAAGACCGACGAGCGGTACTTCGTCCCGCAGCAGTTCGAGAACCCGGCGAACCCGGCGATCAACCGGGCGACCACCGCCGAGGAAGTCTGGCAAGACACTGACGGCGCGGTCGACG
>DAIRVB010000595.1:0-3159 GCA_036803065.1 Streptosporangiaceae bacterium | reverse complement strand
TTATGGACCCCGTGCTTAAGGAGTTGCGCCAGTGCGCTCCGGGATGGTGACCTGCCCGGGTGGATCCGGTTGAGCTACTTGACACGTTTGACGCTCAGGTCCGGCGCTCGGCGCAGCCCGATGGGCCTGGGGCGCGGATCGAGGCGGTTGGCACGGTCGTCCGCTTGGCTTCGTCTGCCTGGCACGGACCACCCCCTACCTCTGGCGGCCAGGAGCGGGACGGGGATGAAGCCCGTGGCTGGATGGGACTACGGTGTTCTCAGTGCGAGAAGTGCCGTGGTGGGGCGTGCTCTCGTCCGCTGCGGCTCCAGTGCTGCTGGTCGGCGGGTGGACAGTCGCGGCCGCCCTCCAGCCCGGCTCCTTCGACCAGGTAACCGGGACCATCAGCGCCCTCGCGGCGCGGGGTGCCGCCGACCGGTGGGTGATGACGCTGGCGTTCCTGGGCGTGGGCGCCTGCCATGTCGTCACAGGGCTGGCCCTGCGCCCAGCCGCGGCGCCCGGGCGGCTGCTCCTGGTGACGGCCGGCGTCGCCACCGTGGCCGTCGCGGCTAATCCCGTCACGGCGACCGGCGGGCACGGCTCCCTGCCGCACACTGCCGCCGCAACGGCCGCATTCCTGTCCCTAGCCGCCTGGCCCGTCCTGGGCCGGAGGCGGGAACCGGCCGCGCCATGGGCGTTGCGGCCGGCTGTCTGCGCGGCCGCCACCGCCGCGCTGCTCGCCCTGCTCGTATGGTTCTACCTGGAATTGAGCACGGGAGGCAGCCAACTCGGCCTGGCCGAGCGGGTGGCCGCCGGGACGCAGGCGCTGTGGCCGCTAGCCGTGGTCCTGGTGTGCTACCGGGCCGGCCGCAGACGTTTCGGCCAGCCGGGCGTGCAGCCGCTCCCGTATTTCCTGCGGCGTGTAGGCCCGGCGCTGCCGCTCGGCCCGGGCGATCACCACTCCGGTGGCGGCGACACCGACGAAGCCTGCCAGTCCCAGTACTTTCCACCAACGCATCTGCCTAGGCTACGACCGTGCCTACTGTGCCGTCTGTGAGTATCACCCTGGATGAGGCCATCGACCTGACCCGCACCGGTGACGTGTGGCTCTTCCGCGGGCGCACAGTGGCCGACCGGGCCATCCAGATGGCGACCAACAGCCCGGTCAACCATGTCGGCATGTCCGTCGTCATCGACGACCTGCCGCCGTTGATGTGGCACGCCGAGCTGGGCCGGTCCCTGCCCGACCTGTGGGCGGGCAACCGTCACCGCGGGGTGCAGCTGCACGATCTGCGCGAAGCAGTAGGGGTCTGGGCCACCAGGTACGGGCAGCGGGGGTGGCTGCGGCAGCTGGATCGCCCGGTCACCCGGCAGATGGAGGATGCCGTCCTGCGTACCATCGCCCGGATGGACGGCACCCCGTTCCCCTCCACGGCCCGGCTCGCGTCGCGGTGGCTGGCCGGCCGCGTGCCGGCCATGAAGCGTCCCAGCGAGGCCGATCTGGAGACCGCCTACTGCGCGGAAGTCCTCGCCGTCACCTACCAGGCCATGGGGCTCCTCCCCGGCAAGCACCGCCCGAACTGGTATGACGCCGGCCGCTTCTGGAGTGGTGACGACCTTCGGCTGACCGATGGTTACCGGCTCGGCGGTGAGATCGCCGTGCGGATCCCACCAGTCGAGGTGCCCTGACAACCTCGTGGCCTCGCGTCGGCATCTACCACACATGAGACACCGAAAGCCGCCGCGATGAGCAGCCGGGACGAGGAATTCCGCGAGTTCGCGAGGAGCCGCGCCGCGCCGCTGCACCGAAGCGCCTACCTGCTGTGCGGGGACTGGCATCTCGCGCACGACCTCGTGCAGGACACACTCGTCAAGGCTTACCGCCATTGGCACCGTGTTCAGCAGGCGGACAGCTCCGACGCCTACATCCGGCGCATCCTGCTCAACGAGGCGCGCCAGCGGTGGCGGCGCCGTGATAACGCCACGCCCGTCGCGAACGTCACCCATGAGCCGGCCGTGCTCGACGCGACCGACGACATCGTCCGCCGCGCCGGGCTGGTTCAGGCGCTCCTCACGCTCCCGCTCCGCCAGCGCGCGACGGTCGTCCTTCGCTACCTCGAGGGAATGACCGAACGCGAGACGGCCGCCGCGCTCGGGTGCAGCGAGGGCACCGTGAAGAGCCAGACCTCCCGCGCGCTCACCTCACTGAGAAACTTCCTGGATAGAACGGAATCAACGCTATGAAATCCCCACTGGAGACGCAGCTCAGCGACGATCTCAACCGGATCGTGGCCGACCAGCCCTTCATGCCCGACATCGAGGCCATCGGGCGCCGCGGGCGGTGCCTGCACCGGCGGAGCATGGCCGTTCGCGGCGTGGCCGGGCTCGGCGCGGCGGCCGGCATCACGGCCGTCGCGCTGGCGGTCAGCACCGCACAACCGGGCCCCGCCCAGCCGGGCCCCGCGCAGCCGCACCGGATGGCGGCCGCCCCGGCACCGTCAGTGACGGCGATCCAGGCGCGGACGGTCGCCGCGGTCTCGACGGCATCGTCGAACTCCGTCCTCCAGACGGTCGTGACGACCGCGGACGTAGTAATCCGTTCCACGACCGACGCACCGGGCCAGATCTGGAATGTCGTGTACGAAACCAGCGCCGGCCAGAAGAAGAGCGAGATCGCGGTGCGCAAGGACCCCGCCGCGGCTCCTGGCCAGTTTCAGGCCATCGCGATCAACTACACCACGCGGACATGGGGCGAGATGAACCTCGGCGGGAGCTCGATCCCGAATCCCGCGACGGATTTCCTTAGAGTTTTTAAGCCGAGCCCGAACGGCCGCGTGCGGTTCGTCGGCACCGCGGTCATCGATGGCCAGGCCGCCTACGTGATTAACTTCACTGGACTGCACGACACCCGGAGCACCGCCACCGACTGGATCAGCAAGGCGACCATGCTGCCGATCAAGTCGGTAAGCCCGGGAGTAACAGTCAGCTATCAGTGGTCAGGGCCGGGCTCCGTGAACCCGGCCACCGCGTGGCCAAGCGTCCCGGCCGGATTCACCAAGATTGACCCGCTGCAGGCGATGGGCAAGGCAAAAGAAGGGCTCTAGGCGACTGGTGTCGAGCGACGCTCGCTCGTCCTGTTAAGCGACGCCCGCTAGGCCGGATCAGGCGACGCCCGCTAGG
>DAIRVB010000594.1:0-3159 GCA_036803065.1 Streptosporangiaceae bacterium | reverse complement strand
CCCGTGCGCGACGAAAATTTCCTGCGCTGCCCCAAGCAGCTGCCGGCGCCTGGCTTGCCGTGGCAGCCGAGAACTGGCCGGCCTGGCCTGCGGGGTTGCGGTCACGAGACTCTCCGATGTGTTCCGTCGCGCGGCTCCGCCCATGTCAAGCCCATCCTACGACCGGGCGGGGCCATTCGGCGTTACGGACGGTAACCCCCCTCGATCCGGGTTGGCCAGCGGGACGGCTCAGCGGTAATCGTCTTCGTCGAGTTCCACCGTGCGCTGCTGTTCGGCGGCGTCTGCCTCGTTCACGTCGAACGGCACCTCGGCGGGTTCGTCGTCGTCGAGTGGCTCCTCGGCATCGTCGGCCACGCTCTGCCTCTGCTGCACGGAATCGGCGGTCGGCGCCTCCATATCGTTCTCGCTCATCCGCCTCCCCTTCCCTGTATCAGCGATAACTCCGCTGGTTCCGATGAATCCGCGAGCTGCGCCAGGTCGGCTCCGGCGGGGTCGGCCGGAGCCCGCTGCGCCAGTTCGCGCAAGGCTGATTCCACTGCCTCTCCATAGGTCGGGAACGCATGCACCACGTCGGCCAGCACGGCGATCGGGATCCCGGCACGGATGGCGAGCGTCAGCTCCCCCATCCATTCTTCCGCGTCGGGGCCGATGGCGGCGGCACCAACCAGGATGTCGCCGTGTCCCGCGTCGGCGTACAACTCGACCCGGCCTCCGTCGTCGTCCGCCGTGGCGGCGCGTGCGGTCTCCGCGAGGTCGAAGCCGACGGTGAGCAGGTCGACTCCGGCAGCGGCCGGATGCCCGGGGGAGATGCCCACTGTGTAGACCGAGGGTGAGGTGTAGACCGCGCGCGGGATGGCCCGGTAGTCGGCGAGCCGGTGTCCGCCCAGGATGTTCGCGGCGACGATGCGTGCCTGGTAGCGAGCCGTGTGCGTGTAGGGGGCGACGCCGGTCACATCTCCCGCCGCCCAGATCCGGCCGCCCTGTTCCTCGCCATCCTGGCCCGCGTCGGCCGGTCCGCCGCCCACCACCCGGCAGGTCTCGTCCACCTGGAGCGCCTCCACGGGGGAGCCAGCGATGCCGAGCTTGTCCAGGTCGAGCCCGGTCAGCCGGGGCCTGCGCCCAGTGGCGAGCAGGACGCGGTCGGCCTCGATCCTGGTCCCGCTGGCCAGCGTCAGCGCGAGCCCTGAATCCATCGTCTCCGCTTTCACCACCGCGGAACCGAGGCACAATTCCGCCCCGGCCCGGCGCAGTGCCTCGGCCAGGATCTCCCCGGTGAATGCCGCCTCGTCGGGCAGAACCCGGTCCTCGGCCTCCACCAAGGTCACCTGCGACCCGAATGCCGCGTAGATCTGCGCGAGTTCGCAGCCGACCGGGCCCGCGCCGAGGACGACCAGCCGACGCGGAAGATCGGGGCAGGTCAGCGCCTCCGCGCTGGTCCACGCGGGCACGTCGGCGAGCCCCTCGACCGGCGGCGCCAGCGGCTCGCTTCCAGTGGCGATGACCAGGTCGCCGTAGCTGATGGTGGTCGGCCCGTCCCCATTGGCCAGGCCACCGTTCCCGGCGGTGCTGCCACCATTGCCGTTGCCGGGGCCACGCGACATACCGGGACCACGGGTCACGGCCAGGCCACGGGCTACACCGGGACTACGGGCATCGCCCGGACCACGGGCGCCCGCGATCGGTTCCACCTCGATCATGCCCGGTTTCGTGATCCGTCCGGTGCCGCGCATCAGCGTCACCCCGGCCTCAGCGAGCCGGGCCGCTGCGAACGTGTCGTCGAGGTGGCCGGCCAGATCGTCCCGGCGGGCCACCGCTTCCTCCCAGGTATCGCCCCTGCGGGCGGACTGGAGAAGTGACTTGGACGGAATGCTGGCCAGGTAGGGGGACTCGCCGCCGACGAGCCCGGCCTCTACGAGGGCAGCGGTCCGGCCAGCCCGGGCCACCTCGGTGGCGACCAGCTCCCCGGAGGTTCCGCCCCCCAGTACAACGACATCGAAGTCCGCCATGTCATGATCCTCCCCGCCCCGCCGGGCGAACGCGGTGAGTTCATCATGACAGCCACGCTCCCGTGCACGTGCATCAGCTATAGACACATTCCGCCTCTCCGAGGCGTGACATCTCACATGTTCGCTTACCGGTCAGAAGTTCGCGGCCAGCGAGTCCGGGATCTGGAAGCGGAGAGGGCCTCCCCTGGCCCGGTAGGACGGCGCGGCCCAGGCTGGAAACGCAAATGAACGCAGGCAAAGCGGGTATCGACTCACCATGCACAGCATGTGGAACGGCGCGATCTCGTTCGGCCTGGTGATGATTCCGGTCAAGCTCTACGCTGCGACGGAGCAGCGCGACGTGGCGTTCCGTCAGGTACACAGGACAGACGGTGGGCGGATCAGCTTCCGCCGGATCTGCTCCGTGGACGGCGCGGAGGTCCCCTTCGAGCAGGTAGCCAAAGGGTATGAATTGCCTGACGGCGAGGTAGTGCTGGTCACCGACGAGGACCTGGCCGACCTGCCGTTGCCGACCACCCACAGCATCGAGGTGCTCAACTTCGCCCCCGCCGATCAGCTGGATCCCATCCTGTGCGCGCGGAGCTACTACCTCGAACCCGAACCCTCCGGGGCACGGGCGTACGTCCTGCTGCGGGACGCGCTGGCGCGGTCAGGCAAGGTGGCGCTGGCCCGGGTCGCGCTCCGCCAGCGGGAGTCGCTGGCGACCCTGCGGGCCAGGGCGGGGGTCCTGGTGCTGGAGACCTTACTGTGGCCCGATGAGGTCCGCGAGCCGGCCTTCCCGTTCCTTGACGGGGATATCGAGGTGCACTCGCAGGAGATGAAGATGGCCGCCTCCCTGATCAGCTCGATGACGGTGGACTTCGACCCGTCGCAATACCGGGATGGCTACCGCGAGGCACTGGAGGAACTGGTGGCCGCCAAGATCCAGGGCCGCGACGTCATCCGGCCGCAGGAGCCGGCCGGCGGCCCGGGCAGCTCCGGCAGCCTGGCCGACGTGCTCGAGGCGAGCCTGGCGGCGGCGCGCGAAGGCCAGGCTCAGCAGGCCAAGGAGACCGGCGACCCGGCCCACGGCGGGCGCAAGCGCCGGGCCCAGCGCCAGGCAAGTGCCTGATAATTTCCGCAACGGATCCAGCCAGTACTCTGTCCCACGGGT
>DAIRVB010000593.1:0-3164 GCA_036803065.1 Streptosporangiaceae bacterium | reverse complement strand
TCAAGGTCACGCACTCATCTGTAAGGTGGCACCTTAATTCGCAAGGTTGGAAGAAGGTGACCCGTGGCGGGAGACGGACTTCGCCTGGTGCCGGGTGGTGCGCCAGGCGCCGCACCCGGCGGGCCGGCCGCTGATCCGGTCACGTTCCAGGATGGCTGCCTGCTGGCATTCGAGGCGTCGCAGGTTGCCCGCGGTTTCAGCCGGAACTCGATGGACAACGGGGCCGGGGTCCTGGAACGGTTCCTGGCCGCGTGCGGCCGGCCGGCCTGGGACGTGACCCGCGAAGATGTGGACCGGGTGGTCGCGGGGCTGAGCGCGCAGGGGCTGGCCGCCTCGACCCGGCGGGGTTACGTGCAGGCGTTCAAGGGCTTCCACGCGTTCCTTGTCGCGCGCAAGGCGAGCGAGATCGAGGCGGCGTTCGGGGTCCGGCTGGTCAATCCGGTCGATGAGTTCAACGCGGCCCGGCACGTCGGCTCGGACTCCCCGTCGGTGAACCCGCCGCCGGACCCGGAGCGGATGGAGGAGTTCTTCGATTTCCTCAAGGAGCGGATAGCCGGCGCCCGCAAGTACACGGCTGCGGGACGTGACTACGCGTTGTACCGGACGTTGTATCTGGCCGGGCTGCGTGCGGAGGAATCCGCCTCGATGGACCGGGCTGACGTGCATTTCGGCCGGGGCCCGTTCGGCAAGCTGCACGTCCGCTTCGGCAAGGGGGCCCTGACGTCAGGCCCGCGGCCGCGGTGGGTGCCGATGCTCGATGGCCTGGACCTGATCTTGCGGTGGTATCTGGAGGAGATCCGTCCCCGGCTCGGTGAGGGCCCGGCGCTGTTCTGCGACGAGGGCGGCGGCCGGATGCACCGGGGCACGGTCCGCAACCGGCTGGCCTGCCTGCTGGACCTGGAACAAGCCGCTTCCGGGACTGGCGGCGGCGGCGAGCCCGCCCGGGTGAGGTTCAGCCCGCATTCGCTGCGGCATGCTTGCGCCACCCGGAACTACGAACGTGGCGTGGACCTGGTCGCGATCCAGCAGATGCTCGGGCACTGGCATGTGGGGACCACGATGCGGTATGTCACCCCGTCGGCGACGTTCATCGAGGACGCGTACCGCCGCGCGGTCTCTGGCACGCTGGCGGGCCTGGAAGGAGACGGCGATGCAGATTAGATGGCGGCTGCGGCTGGCCGCAGCGCACCGGGAAGTGTGGACCGGGGCGCAGCTGCGCCGCCTGCTGGCCGAGCGGGCCGGGCTGCAGCTATCGTCAGCGTCGGTGTCCGCGCTGCTCACAAGGCAGCCGGCGCAGGTGAAGCTGGACACGCTGCTGGCGTTGTGCACCGCGCTGGAGTGCACTCCCAACGACTTGCTCGAGGTGGACACCACGCCGGTGTCACCCGCCGTCAGGCCGGCGCGCGCCAAGCCAGAACCGAAGGCCGCCCGGGGCCGTTCCATGCCGCCGCTGTGACCCGGTACCGGACCTGCCTCGACTGCCCGGCACCGGTCAAGTTCAGTGACCGGGTCCGCTGCCACGCCTGTCATCGCAGGGTCACCCGCGCCGCGCTGAAACGCCGCTGCCCGGACTGTGACCAGCTTCGGCACCTCGGGGAATCTGGCGTCTGCGTTATCTGCGGACGTGGCACCGTGCCGGGCAGGCCAGCCAAGACGATCGCCTGCGCCCGCTGCGGCGAGCAGCGGCGCAACGCCCGGCAGGGCCTGTGCAACCGGTGCAGCCTCGCCGACCCGGACCGGCCTTTCCGTTACTCCGCCGCGATGGCCGGCCGGCTGCACCCTGTCCCGGCCTGGTGGGACGACCTCACCGCCTTCGCCGTCGCGCGCCACCACCCCAGCGGCGCGATCGTCATCCTGCGTGAGGCCGGACGGCTGGCCGGCGCCGGCCCGGATGCCAGCCCGCAGCAGCTCCTGGACCGATGCGCACCGGCCACCGGCACAGCCGGGCGGGCCCTGCGCGCATTTTTCACCAGCCGCGGCCTGACACTGCCCGGAGACGAGAAACAGCGCCGTGCCGCGGCACGGCGGCGCCGTCATCTCGACGCCGTTCCAGACTGCCTGGCCGCCGCGGCCGCCGCCTTCAACCGCAGCCAGCTCGCAGAACAGGAACGAGCGCGGCGGGGCGGACGGCACCCGCTCAGCGACATCACCCTGGAGACCAGGCTCCGGATCCTCCGGGACCTGGCCATCCACCTCACATCCGCCGGGCCGGTGACCGGCTGGTCCCAGGTGACCACCACCGACCTCGAAGGATTCCTCAGCTACAGCCCCGGCAACCGCCACCAGCGGACCTACGTGCTGCGCGGCTTCTTCGGCTGGGCGAAACAGCGCAAGCTCATCCTCATCGACCCGGCCACGGCGCTCCGGCTGGGCAGCCAGCCGGCCTTTACCGGCACCGTTCTTGACGCCGCCGCCCAGCGGGCGCTGTTCCGGCGATGGACAGGCAGCACCGCTCACCCGCACGAGCGGCTCACCGGCCTGCTCGCGTTGCTGCACGCCGCTTCCAGCGCCCAGATCCGCGGCCTGACCACCGGCGACGCGAACCATGCGCAGCGGACACTGAACCTCGCCGGCCGGCCATTCCCGCCGCCCCTGGACCCGGTCAGCTGGGCGGCACTCGGGGACTGCCTGCGCCACCGCGAGGCCCTGCGCACGCTCAACCCGCATGTGATCGTCACCATGGCCACCCGCACCGGCGACAGCCCCGCGCACCAGAGCTACCTCACCAGGGTCCTCAGGCGCGCGGGCACAACCCCGGCCCTCTGCCGCCAGACCCGGGTCTCCCAGCTCGTCACCGACCTCGATCCCAAGCTCGCCGCCGCCGCCCTCGGCATGCAGGACTCCGGACTCGTCCGCTACCTCGCCGGCAACGTCGACAGCGACCGCCTCGAACGCACCCCCGGCATCGGCCGCCAGCCAACCCGTGCGCTGCAGGCGCCGCCTTGCACACCTTGACGCGAACCTGTGCGAGTTCGATAAGCAGGGCGCGGCACCCACCTTCAAGAAAGGCTACGGCTTCCACCCGCTGGCAGGCTGGTGCCGCAACACCCGCGAGTGCCTGGACATGCTGCTCCGCGCCGGCAACGCCGGCTCGAACACCTTCACCGACCACGCCGCGGTTCTGGCCGCCGCGATCGGGCAGGCCCCCGCCCGGCTCCGGCGCA
>DAIRVB010000592.1:0-3168 GCA_036803065.1 Streptosporangiaceae bacterium | reverse complement strand
CTGATCGACACGCTGCCCGGCACGGCCGCGCAGGGCCAGGAAGCTGATGCCGGCGCCGGTGCCGAGCGCTTCCGCAGCCAGGACGAGGCGGTGGCCCGGCTGGCCGCCCGGCACCCCGGATGGCGGAAATCGGTCCTGCACCGGGAGGTCGGCTGCGAGCTCATCCAGGACCCGGACGGTTCGTGGAAATGGCGGCACCATATCGGGAACCTGGACGGCGCCGCGGATTCGCATTTCGACGACGTGACCCTCTGGGAGGAACTGGCGGGATTGGAGAACCCAGCGTTCGTGATCCACGGTGAGCATTCCGGCCGCCTCACCGCCGCCGACCTCGTCGATCTGGAGCGGCGCGCCCCGCGGGTGGCGATGATCACTATTCCCGGTGCCACGGAGGATGTCGTGGCCAGCGAGCCCGCGAGGCTGGCCAGCGAGCTGAACCGGCTGGCCTCACAGGGAGAGTAGCTTCTCCGCGCGCCTGGCCTTGCGGTCGGGCACCAGACGCACCTGGTGGATCGATTTCCAGTTCTTGCCCGTGAGCAGGAAATCCTCCGACTCCGGCAGCGCAGCGATGCCGTTAAGCACCGACTGGGGATCACGCCTGGCATGCTCCGCGGCGGCCACCGCCCGCGCGTCCACCACGTCCAGCACCTCTCCGCTGGGCAGGTCCACGCCGACCAGGCAGGCTGTGGACCCGACATTGGCCCATACCCGGTCGCCCCGCCATTCGAGGTCGTTGAGACCGCCCACCCGGCGGCCGCCGCACCGGACGAGCACCGTCCACAGCGGCTCCAGGGTCAGCAGATCACGCAGGATGAGCTCGCTGCTCCCGTCACTGGTCACCGCCCAGCGGCCGGCGTTGCAGATGCCCCAGCCCTCCCGGTTGTAGCGCACCGTGGTGTACGGCTCCGCGTCTGGCCGCTCCCTGGTGCCTGAAGGCTCCCCGGAGGGCGCCCAGCACAGGGCGACCCGTTCCTTCCAGGTGAGCTGCCACAGCCGGTCGCCGGCCAGGCAGATGCCCTCGCCGAAAAGCTCGTCCGGCAGCGGCGCGGACCAGTCCAGCACCTCAGCACCGAGCCGGTACCTGCGCAGCGACGACTGCCCGTACTGGCCCGTGCTCTCCCAGACCAGGTCACCATCCAGGACCAGGCCCTGGGTGAAGCCGCGTCCGGGATGGGGCAGCCGCCGCACCATCTCTACCCGGTGGAACCGCACCAGCCGCCTCCCTGCACGCGCGCTCCGCTACTGCGGGCGCTCCCGGACGTCCGGCAATCTACCGGATTTCAGCCACACCCGCAGAAACGCGCACGGCCCGTCGTGTATCAGCGGCCACCATGACGCTTCCGTAGCTACAGGGAAAGAATCCATCGGTACCGGGGTGTATCAAGCGGCGGCGAGCTCCCTCCGCGTTGATGGGGCACGGCAGCGCGAGATACAAGTGAGCGAGGGAGCAGCCACCATGGGCAGGGTCCCGCCGGCCTTGGAAAGGACGCGCCATGCGCAACGACCCATCGGTCATTGCCCTGGTTGCCCGCGCGGGTGACGGTGAGCAGGGGGCGTGGGGAAGTGGCGATAACCGGCAACCGGTTCGACACCAGGGCATAGGTGATCGCCAGCAACCCGGCGCCGGACAGCAGGAACAGCCCGCCGTAGAGAAGCGTGAGCCGCAGCCGGACGGTGCGCCGCGGCCGCCGCAGCCAGCGGCGCGGCACCCAGCGCGTCGCGGGCAGCGCGGGATCTGGCGCTGAGGTCATGGGCAGATCCGGTATCCGGCCTGGGCGACGGTCTCGATCACCGGCGGGTCGCCGAGCTTGCGGCGCAGCCGGCTGATCGTGACCTTCACCGAGGTCGTGAACGGGTCCGCCATCTCATCCCACACCCGTTCCAGCAGTTCCTCGGCCGACACCGCGCGGCCCTGGGCGGCCAGCAGCAGCTCCAGCGCCCCGAACTCCTTGGGGCCGAGGTCCAGCCGCCGCGGGCCGCGGCTGGACGTCCGCTGGGCTGGGTCGAGTCGAAGCTCACCACTTTCCAGGACCGGGGGCAGCGCTGGCTGGGCCCGCCGGAACAGCGCCCGGACCCGGGCCACCAACTCGGCGAATGCGAACGGCTTCGGCAGGTAGTCGTCGGCGCCCAGGCCGAGGCCGTCCACCCGGTCCTCGATCGTGGCCGCTGCGGTCAGCATGAGCACCCGGCTACGGCATCCCTGCTTCACCAGATGGGCGCACACCTCGTCGCCATGCATCCGGGGCAGGTCCCGGTCCAGCACGATCACGTCGTAGCCGTAGACCAGCGCCCGCTCCAGCCCGGCGTCTCCGTCGAAGGAGAGGTCCACGGCCATCTGTTCCCGCCGCAAGCCGACGCCGATCGCCTCGGCGAGTTCGCGGTCATCGTCGATTACGAGCACCCGCACACGACCGCCTCTCCCGCGCCGGGCCGTCGGCCAGAATGCGGCCGATCCTGCACGATCCCGCTCATCACCGGCTGAACGTTCGCTGAGAACTGGCTGGGCTCCGCGTCCGTCACGGCAGGCTTCCGCCAGGAGGAGGTTGCGCCGGGTCCTGGATCGCGATCGCGCTGGATCTGCCGCCGCTCTGCGTGATCTGAGCCGATACCTGATCGCCGACCTTGATCCCGCGAATGCCGGAGACCTTGCCGGTGACGCGGGTGGAATCCGTGACGGCCGCGGTGATGGAGTGCGCGGGGCCGCCGATCGTGATCGACGTGCCGCTCACCGCGGTCACCTTGCCGATCATGAAGATCATCGCGGTTCCCCCAGAACCGGCCCCGGGAAGCGCGCCGTTCCCGCCGGGCGGCACGGGGGCCAGTTGTGACGGCTGCCCGCCAGGCGCCGCGGTGGTGGCGGAAGGTGAGCTGGACAGATCGACCACGCCAAGCACGATCCCGGCCCCGGCCGCGGCCGCGGCCAGCGCGATCACGGCCAGCGTGCCCGGTCGGACCCGCCGCCTCAGCGCCCCGTGGCCCGGCACACTCGCCGGGTTGACCGCCGCTGGCCACGGCTCCCCCGCTCCGCCGCCACCCGCCGACCCGCCGATCCGGCGAGCCGGCTCGTCATCGGGCCACAAGTCGTCCGGCCACTCCTCACCGTCCGCCCGCTCGCTTCCCTGCCTCCCACGCTCACCGTTCTTGGACTGGGCACGGCCAGCGCCGTAG
>DAIRVB010000591.1:0-3173 GCA_036803065.1 Streptosporangiaceae bacterium | reverse complement strand
GTTGGACCCCTGGGGCTCGTCACCCTGGGGGTTCTTCATGTCTGCTCGTGGGCTCACATCGTGTTAACAGGTGGGTTAGTACCGTCGAGCAAGTTCATGAACGCGGCGAGCAGCAGGATCACGAGGGTTAGCCAGCGCCGCGGGTCGGTGCTCTCGCCCGGGACCGCCGTAGGTGCCAGGATCTGAGCGTCGGGAGTCATGGGATCTCCGCTCCTGAAGGCATCGGTCACTATACTTAGGGAACGTAGCATCTCGTCTTGCTATTATCTAGCTAGCTTAACTAATAGGGAGCCTAAGCATGTCAGAGGACCCGCAGGGAACGCCGCCTGGCGCCGATGAGGGCGCCTGGGAGCTGCCCTGGGCCAAGCCGTTTGCCGCCGGCTCCGGGCGTCCCGAACGCGCGCAGCTGGCCGCCGCGTTCGGGGCGGCGATCCGCAGGACGGGCTCCCTGATGCAGCTCATGGGCCAGGCGGCCGCCGACCGGATCGGCATCAACGCCACCGACCTGAACTGCCTGAACATCCTCAGTTTCAGCGGCCAGATGACAGCAGGCCAGCTGGCTAAGGCCACCGGGCTCACCACGGCGTCGATCACCGGCGTAATCGACCGGCTGGAGGAGGCCGGCTATGTCCGCAGGGAACGTGACACCAGCGACCGCCGCCGCGTGGTCATACGCCTGGTTCTGGAGCGCGCGGTCAGCGACGTCGCCACGGTGTTCCTGCCGATGGTCCGGGCCTGGCAGAACATGGCGGAGCGCTACAGCGACGAAGAGCTGCGGCTGATCGTGGAGTTCTACGGCCAGATGGAGGAGGTGCTGCGGCAGCACATCGCCGTTCTGCGCGATGCTGACGGGCCGGCCAGCTGACCAACCGGACCAGGACCTGCCCCGCCCCTATGGCGCGTCCGGGGCTACGGCACGCTCACGCCAAGGTCAGCCAGCACGGCCCGACCAGCCCCCTCGCCGCACATGCCGTGCACCCCGCCACCAGGCGGGGTGGACGCCGAGCACAGGTACACACCGGGGAGAGCGGTCCGGTAGGGGTTCCAGCGCGAGGTCGGCCGGAAGAACGTCTGGCGCAGCGTCCCCGCCCCGCCGTTGATATCGCCGCCGATGTAGTTCGGATTGTGCTGCTCCATCTCGGCCGCTGTCCGGACCGCCTTGGCCAGGATCAGGTCGCGGAAGCCCGGCGCGAAGCGCTCGATCTGCGCCTCGATCCGGCCGGAGGCGTCCACCGCCGATCCGGACGGCACATGGCAGTAGGCCCATAGCGTGTGGCATCCCGCGGGGGCCCGTGACGGGTCCACCACCCCCGGCTGCGCCACCAGGCAGTAGGGACGATCCGGGAGCCGGCCCGCGTTCGCGTCCGATTCACTCCGGGCCACTTCGGCGAGCGTGCCGCCCACGTGCACTGTGCCCGCTTCCCGGCAGGCCGCAGCCTCCCACGGCACCGGCCCGCTGAGCGCCCAGTCGACCTTGCAGACCCCGGGCCCGTACCGGAACCGTTCCAGCGCCGCGCGGTGCCTGGCCGGGAGGCGGTCACCCGCCATCGCGACCAGCTGGCGCGGGGTGACGTCGAGGACGACTGCCCGGGCCCGCGGCAGGCTGTCCAGCGATTGGACCCAGCGGCCGGTCTCGACCTGGCCGCCCAGCGACGTCAGCTCGTCCACCAGCGCGTCGGTGAGCCGGGCGCTGCCGCCTTCCACTACCGGCCAGCCCACCGAATGGGCCGCCATCATGAGCACCAGCCCGAATGCGCTGGTCAGCGGCGCGCTGAGCGGGAGCATGGAGTGCGCCGCAACGCCCGCCAGCAACGCCTGGGCCTCCTCCGTCTTGAAACGCCGGGCCAGCAGGCTGGCAGGCAGGATCCCGTCGAGGCCGAAGCGAGCCATGGCCAGCGGATGCCCGGGGACGGACCGCAACGGGGCGAGGATGTCGGGCAGGGTGAGCTGGGTGTCACGCACCAGCGGCGCGAGCAGCCGGCGGTAACTGGCACCATCGGCACCCAGCCCCCCGGCTGTCTCGTCCACCGATCCCGCGACTGCTGCCGCCCGGCCGCCATCCAGCGGATGGGCGAACGCGACCTTCGGGACGCGCAGCGTGACACCTCGCACCGCCAGGTCGGTGCCGAGGAAAAACGGGGAAGCGGCCGCGAGCGGATGGACGGCCGAGCAGACGTCGTGGTGGAAGCCCGGCAGGGTGAGCTCCTCGGTCCGGCAGCCTCCGCCAGGGGTGTCAGCCCCCTCGATGACGTCCACGACGAGCCCGGCGCGGGCCAGTGTCAGCGCCGCCGCCAGCCCGTTCGGGCCGGAGCCGACCACGATCGCATCGGCTGATCTCATAGACCAAGTATCCCGTCCTCGGCTCCCACCACCACGACGTCGACCGGCGCGTCAGCGAACCGGCGGCGCGAGGTTACGCCTCAAGAGACGAGTATCTCAAGATAACGACAAGATCGTGTTATTGCCGGGCCAGGTGCCTGGCGGGGGAAGGCTCGCCCTGGCCGGGTAGATGCCCGGACCAGGGCGAGCTTGATGAGCCGGTCCCCCGTATCATCTTTGGGTCCCCCAGGAACATGATCGCACGCTCAGCAAATGCCCAGGTGGCGGGGGGTGCGCACGGGCGCCGGCGGCTGATCCAATGAGACCCATGGACCCCCTGGATAGCCAGCTCCGCTTCCTCAGTGAAGCCGACCAGCTCAAGACCGTGCTCAGGCAGAGCACCCTCATCGACGTCTCCCGGCAGGAGAACTCGGCCGAGCACTCCTGGCACCTGGCCTTGATGGCGCTCGTGCTGCAGGGGCACGCGCCGGCCGGAACCGATATCAGCAGGGTCGTCGCCATGGTGCTGCTGCATGATCTCGTGGAGATCGACGCGGGCGACCTGTTCGTGTATGCCGGGGAGGAGGCGCAGGCCCGGCAGGAGGTGGCGGAGCGCGCTGCTGCCGACCGGATCTTCGCGCTACTCCCCGCGCCCCAGGCGGCCACGTTCCGCGCCCTGTGGGACGAGTTCGAGGAGCGCCGCACGCAGGAGGCGAAGTTCGCCCGCGCGTTGGACCGGCTGCAGCCGATGCTCGTCAACTACCAGACTGGCGGCGGCACCTGGCTGGCCCACGGTGTCACCGCGGACCAGGTTCTGCTCCGCGTCGCCTTGATCGAGGACGGCTCGGCAACGC
>DAIRVB010000590.1:0-3179 GCA_036803065.1 Streptosporangiaceae bacterium | reverse complement strand
ACCCTGCCCGCCCCCTCATCGAGTACTACCGGCGCCACGATGAGATTGAACTGTCGGTACCCGTTCCCGCGGAGTCCCCATAGAGGCCGGCGGTCGTCCAGGCCAGGAACCAAGGCTGCGGTTCACCACTCGCGGCATGACCGGATATGGCGGCCGCAGGATTTCCGGGAGCACGCCTGCCGGGAAATCCGGCGGCACTCAAACCGGCGAGCCCGGCTTCAGTGGACAATGAGCGTGTGCACCCCCGTTACCTGGTGCTCGGAGCCGCGGTATGGGCAGCCGGATACACCGGGACCTATATCGTCATCGTCCGTGGGCAGGGCAACTCACCGGCATGGTGGTATGTCGCGCTGCTGGCCACCGGAACAGGGGCGCTCGCCCTCGCCGCGGCCAGGCGGCGGCCCAGGCCGCCCTTGATCCTTGGGGCGGTCTGCCTCGCGCTTGCCGCGCTAGCCGGGCTTCTGTCGATCGGGCTGCTCTTGGTCCCCGGGGTGGTGGCTGCCACCGTGGCGGCCACGAGACCCTCGTGGCGCCCGCACACCGGCGACTCTGCCAGTTAACATCCCGGGCCGAATGTCCTGCCAACCCGATACGCGGCATGATCCGATGGGTTGCCTGCCCCGGCTGACCGCATGCCGCGCTTGACGGTTACGCGGGGCGCTGGGACGGACGAGGCCGCTCTCATCGCCGTCCCGGGTTCCTGCCGGTAGTGTCGGTGAGATGGGGTTCCCGGACGATCCGGTGCGCATCGCACGGGTGATGTGGACGCTGTTCGAGCCGCTTCACGCGGTCACCTACTTCGCACCGGAGTCCCTGGCCGCCTATGAGGAGGCGGGCCTGCGTGGTTTCTGGCGCGGGTACTTCGCCGGCCGCGCCGCCCCGCTGGGGCCCGGTCGGGCCAGCTCCGGTGTATGCGGCGTTCTTCGGCTTCGCCCGGCCGATGGTGGCCCGGGCTCTTCCGCAGGTGTGGAAGCTGGCCGGCCCCGCCAGCGTGCTGCGGGCCCGCGCGCAGGGGGCACGCGCCGCGCTGGCCCGGCTGCTCGGTGAGGTCGACGTCACCGAGGCCGCCAGCTTGTGCCGCGAGGCCGCTGGTGCGGTGGAGGTCGCGGGTCGTCCGCTGGCTGCCGCAAATGCCGGCCTGCCCTGGCCCGAGGATCCGTTCGAGGTGCTGTGGCAGGCCGCCACGGTGCTGCGCGAGCATCGCGGGGACGGTCACGTCGCCGCGCTGCTGGTCGCCGGGCTGGATGGATGCGAGAGCCTTGTGTGGCGGGCGGCCCTCGACAGTGAACGGCGGCTTCTGCAGCCGGCGCGCGGCTGGTCCGACCAGGAGTGGGATCAGGCCGCTGTGCGGTTGGCGGCACGCGGCTGGCTGGATGCCGGTGGTCTGCCCACCGCCGCCGGTGTGGCCGCGCGTGACGAGGTCGAGGCACGCACCGACGCCCTGGCTGCCGGGCCGTGGCGTGCTTTGGGCGGGTCGGCGGCAGCGCGGCTGGCACAGCTGCTGCGTCCGCTGGCCGCGGAGGCTGCGGTCGGCCTGCCGTTCCCCAACCCGATCGGGCTGCCGGCGCCCGGCACAAGTTGAGGCCGTCTGGAACACCGCCGGGGCGTGTCTTCCGGCCCTTCTGGTTCACGCCGCAGGGATGAGGACGGACCGGCGGCCCAGGCCCGATCCGCGACAAAGCGCCCCTCGCGGCAGAAGCGGGCGACCACGCCCAGCGCTGGTAATGCATAAACATACGGCCCGGCCGCATGCCTGCTCGGCCGTAGTCGGGATCGCCGACGGTGCGGAGACTCTTGATAACTGCCCGCCGAGCCGCCGTTATGGCGTGCACTGGTTCCCGGACGGGGTCCCGTTGCCGGCGGCACGCATAACGAGACCGTTCTGCGTAGCGTGCCGGTTAGTTTCCAGGCACTCGTGGAGTCATTAGGCTGCTGGTGAGGACGTGCGAGACTGGCATCAACAGGCGTGTTCTGAGTAGTGGCTACGGGTTGTTACCGGCTGCCATGCGGCGCGTGGGAGCAGGACAGGGCAAAGTTCATGGATAGCGAGGATCCAGGGCAGGTCAGCCCAGTGGCCGACCCGGGTCTTGCGGACCAGGCGCGGCACCGCCTGGCTCGCCAGGCCGGCAATCCCGCGAACGGGGCAGCCGCGGCTGCCGGCTGTGGTGGCCTGGTGGTGAGCACCGCCGGGATTACCGTCACGGTTGTGTTTCATTTCGTGGCCGGGCTGAGCTGGTGGTGGGTCGGCGGCGGCGTCCTTGCCGCAGCAGCCGTCTTGATGGCAACCCGCGTCATCGAGGTGTCTTCGGGCGCGCCAGATCATCGTGACCGTGACCGGATCGTAGACCCGTCCGATCTGGACGATCCTTGCCGTGAACTCCTGCTCCGCGCCCAGCGGACCATCGCCACCGTCCTGGGCTCTGAGGTATACGCCAGCGACATGCTGGACCACGCCGCGGGGGAGATGGTGCTGAGGTGGCATGAGTGGGATATTGCCGCTGCTTTGCGTGAGATCACGAGGTTGCGCGCCGAGCTTGCAGCCAGCGCCGCAGTCGGCGGGGCTGGCCCCATGGCGGCCGCCGTGCTGGACTCGCAGCAGCGTGCTATCACGCTGGCGCGGGATGCTACCGAAGCGAGGGTCGGCGCGCTGGAAAGCTATGCCGTGCAGGTGCAGGCTGCAGATGCGGCTCAACAGGACTGGCTCAGCGCCCTGAGACTGTCCGGTCTCAACAGCCAATACCTCGATCTCGTTGCCCGGACGGCGGCGGGCGAGCACGCGCTCGCGGAGATCACCGGCCTGACCGAGCAGGCCGTCACCGCGGCGGAGGTATTCGGCAGCCTTCACCAGGCCGCCCTGGCGGCCGAGGCCCTGGCCCTTCCTGCCGCGCCAGCCACCCCACAGGAATGACCATTCCGCACCTGCCCGGGCCACCTGCATCCCCGCCCGAAGCCGCCCGCCGCTGCGCTAGGCAGCCCAACGCGTCCAGAACCCGCGAATATGCGCGAGCCCACCAGAGTTGCCTCCATAGCTGTCAGCCACGCAAAATCGGCGTTCGGCGTTGGAACTGGCGGACGCTATGGATTCAGGTGACTATGACGAGGCGCTCCGGGCTTCCCGCCGCGGCGGCATGGACCGGGTGGGTTACGAGGTGGGCACGCCGGTGATCTCGATCGGCGGT
>DAIRVB010000589.1:0-3185 GCA_036803065.1 Streptosporangiaceae bacterium | reverse complement strand
ACGCCTCGACGGTGCCCGGCACGGCGGGTTTCTTCTCGTCGGCTGCGCCGAGCAAGACCCAGTCGCGTTGCCCGGCGAGCCAGGCATGCAGGTCGCCGATGGCCTGGAGGTGATACTTCAGCGTGGTGGAACCCACCTGGCAGACCAGGGCCGGCGGATCGGACTGCTCGTCCTTGTAGATCGTGTACTGCGAGGTACCCGGCGGGGTCTTGAGCACCCACGGGTCGTCCTTGGTGCCAGCGGTCATCAGCCGTCTCCTTTCGCGATCGCGGCCAGATAGTGCGGCAGCAGCGTCTGCCAGCCTGTGCGATTCCGATCGCGCCACTGTTCGCCAGCGCTTCCGAGCCGCTCCCAGCCGCGGTGCACGATCTCGATCCGGGTAGTTGCGCCGCCCTGGGCAAGGAAGTTGATCTCCACCTCGGTGGCGTCTGCGCGGTCCCGCCGTAGATGCCAGAGGTAGGCCAGTTGCGCGGGAGGTTTCCAGACAGTCACCTCGCCCCAGTCGTGCTCGATGCCATCGGATGTCCGTTCGTATATCCGCCCTCCGACGCCGCTCTGCAGGACGACGAGGCCGGCCTGCCCGGTAACGGTATGGTCGGGCGGCCACCACGTGCCGATCCTCGAGGTCCACACGGTGAACGCGTGCTCGACGGAGCATGCGACGTCGAAAGAGATCCGCAGCGGGGCACTCACTGCCCGGACGTCCCTTCGGTGTTCTCGGCCAGCAGCCGGAACCGCGCGGCAGCATCGCCCCAGATGCCCTCCAGATAGGCCTGGACGGCATGCATCCCCCGCTCCTGGAGGTGATAGATCCGGCGCGTTCCCTGGGCCTGCTCCGCCACCATCCCGGCTTCCTTCAGCAGGCGGAGGTGGCGCGAGACCGCGGGGCGGCTGATCGGCAGCGCCGCGGCGATCTCCTGGACCGGCTTGTCACCCCCGCTGAGCAGCCGCAGGATCTCGCGCCGGTTCGGATCGCCCAGAGCCTCGAACGGGTCGCCGACGGCGCGCTCCTGAGCCATCCCCGGGCCTCCCCGTGCTTGGTAACACCGTGCTCGGCACATCGTGCATTGGTAACAACCAGGCTACCGTAACACACGGGCTACCGTAACACACGGGCTACCGTAACACACGGGCTACCGTAACGTACGGGTTACCGGCTTAGGATGCCCCCCATCAGCCCAGTTCGGATTGCAGGATCTCGGCCACCGGGCGGCGGGCGGCGATGCGGGCCGGTATGGCGGTGAGCGCCGCCACCACGAGCACGCTGCCCAGCACCACAGCGACCAGCGACCAGGCCGGCGGGAGGAGAGCCGACGACCCGCCGCGGCTCACCGCCGTGACCAGCCCGATGCCGACCGGGATGCCGACAATCGCACCCGGCAGCGCGGACAGCAACTGAGCGGCCGATACCCCGGCGCTGACCTGCTCCTGGGTGGCGCCGAGCGCACGGGCCACGGCCAGCGGGCGCCGGGAGTCCAGCACCATCGACCAGGCAACGAAGATCACGTTGACGGCCGCCAGGACCACGAGCACGACCGTGATGACCAGCACCACCCGGCCGACACCGGCGTGCACGGGATTAGTCAGCCCACCGGGCACCTTGGACACGTGGCCGCGCTGCCACATCGTCAGCACGCTGACGATCATGGCGACCGTGATGGTGATGCTGGCCCCGCTGAGCACGAGGCGCCGTGGCCGGCGGGCGGCCAGCCGCAGGCCGAGCAGCAGTGGGACCGGCAGCCGCCTCGATACGGCGATCAGAGCGGCCCGGCGCCGCGGCCTGCGCGCCGCGTCGGCCAGCGCGGCGACCGTGCTGGTCCGGGCGGCACGGATGGCGGGAACGAAGGTCGCGACCAGCGCCACCGCCAGGGCGACGGCCACCACCACGCCGACCGTGACGGCCGTGAGTGTCGGCGGGCCCGGAGCGCCGATCAGCCCGTCAATGGGTCTGCTCAGCAGCGGGGCGGCCAGCCAGCCGGCGGCCAGCCCGGCGGCCGCCGCGAGCAGCGCCAGGATCAGGTGCTCGGCTAGCAGCACGGCAGCGACCAGCCGCGGCGTACCGCCCACCGCCTTGAGCAGCCCGACGCGCCGGGTCTGCTCCGCCATCCGGCCCCCGACCAGCACCGCCACGCTGGCTATCGCCAGCAGACTGAGCAGCCAGCTGCCCACGACCAGGGCTTCCTGCTCCATTTGCAGCCCCCTGGAGTCCTGGCTGCTGGTCTGCTGCCAGGACGACAGGAACAAGCTATTCGTGGCGCGGTCGTTAGCGAATGCGGTCGCGGTGGCCGGATCCGCGAGCTTCAGGTTCAGCAGGTACGACAGCGGGTTCGCCGCTGTGGCCAGGCTCCGGGCATCGGCCTGGGTGAGCCAGATCAGGCCCGGCGCGTTCACGGACGGCCAGGCGGCCGTGACGGCGAGCCCGACGACCCGGAATGGGCGCCCGTTCAGCGTGATCCGGTCACCGGTACGGACGCCCAGCTCCGTTGCGTAGGTCGGCTCCACCACTAGCCCGCCGGGCCGCACCCAGCGGCTCTGAGTCACCTTCGGCTGGTCGAGCGATGCTGCCTGGTCCCGCCCTTCCGCGACGAAACCAGACGCGGCCGGCACGGTATGGCCATTCACCCGCAGCCCTGGCGAGGCGACCGGATATGGCCCGCTGTGGCCGATGACGCCGGGCGCGTGCTCCAGCGCGGTCAGGTCGCCGGGTGAGCCGCCGCCCTTGGCCGAGCCGCTCGACTGGGCCACCACGTCGGGCCCGGTCGTCGCCGCCCTGGTGTCAAGGTAAGGATGGCTGGTCACACCGCTCAGGACCAGCCCGAGGGTCAGCGTGGCGGTCGCGGCCGTGATGACAAGGAGGATGAGCGCGGCCTCGACGCGTCGTCGGCGCAGGTCCCGGACAGCGAGCCGGCCGATGAGCAGGATCCAGCCCATAGGTCAGCCCTCCAGCCCGGCCAGCGAACCGAGATGCCCGGTGCTGCCGCCGGTCAGCCTGGTCTCATCGACGAAGGCGCCGTCACGCATCGAGATCAGCCGGTCGGCGGTAGCGGCGATCCGCGCGTCGTGGGTGACGATGACCAGCGTCTGCCCGGCCATATGCAGGCTGTCGAACAGCCGGAGCACCTCCAGGGTGGCCTCGCTGTCGAGGTTGCCGGTGGGTTCGTCGGCCAGGACCACGAGCGGGTCGT
>DAIRVB010000588.1:0-3193 GCA_036803065.1 Streptosporangiaceae bacterium | reverse complement strand
GGTCCTGCGGGAAGTCGCGGCCCGCGTGCTCGCGCACGATGTCCTTGAAACTTTCCACGATCCCGTGCAGGTCGCTGGCGTCGAGGTCGAGGTCGTTGCCGGTCCCCTTCGCCTTCTTCGCCTCGTCGATGGCGTGCTCGAAGGCTTCCCCCTCGATGCCGAGCACCGTCTTGCCGAACATCTGGATCAGGCGGCGGTAGGAGTCCCAGGCGAAGCGCTCGCTGCCGGACTGCTTGGCCAGGCCCTGCACCGACTCATCGGACAGGCCGATGTTCAGCACGGTCTCCATCATGCCCGGCATGGAGAACTTGGCCCCTGACCGGACGCTGACCAGGAGCGGGTCCGCTGGGTCGCCGAGGCGGCGCCCCATCTTCTCTTCCAGCTGGCTCAGGTGCTCACTGACCTCGTCGGCGAGTCCCTTGGGCGGAGCGCCCTGTTTCAGGTACTCGCGGCAGGCGTCGGTGGTGATCACGAATCCAGGCGGAACGGGCAGGCCGAGGTTGGTCATCTCAGCCAGGTTGGCACCCTTGCCGCCCAGCAGGTCTTTCAGGTCCTTGTTGCCCTCGGTGAAGTCGTAGACGAGCTTCGGCACTGCACGGTCTCCTCGCGGCGCCGCCGACGCTGTTCCTCAGCCGGGACGCGTGACGGCATGGACGACGACGGCCTCTCGGCCCGATGCTTTGACTCTACCGAGCACGACAAGGCCGCGGGGACCCAGATGGCCTGCCGGCCAAGCATCAGGCTCAACGATCATCCGGCCAAAGACTCCTCGGTGACCATCGCGGCGCGCGCCCGGCCGCCGAGGGCGACCACGGCCAGCAGGGCGGCGTACACCGCGGACGCGCCGCACACGGCGTAGCCGATCGAGTAGGTGTGATCCAGGGCGTGGAAGGCGACATCCTTGAGCGGGTTAAAGGAACCTCGGGCCGGTCGGCAAAGTGATCCTGGCTGGCACCGCGTTCGCGCCGAGCGGGAGGACTGGTCCACCAAGATTCACGATCTACATATTTCCGGCGACATGGAACACGCTTTGGACACCGCGACGACACAGGGCAGGACTCATGGGCAAAGCACAGGTCGGGCTGCTGCACCCGGGCGAGATGGGCGCCGCCGTGGGCGCGTGCCTGGTCGCGACGGGGCATCCCGTGTTCTGGGCATCCACCGGACGCGGGCCGGTCACGGCGGCCAGGGCCGAGGCGGCCGGGCTGCGCGATGCGGCCACGGTCGGCGCGCTGGCCCGGCAGGCGGACGTCATCCTGTCCATCTGCCCCCCGGATGCGGCGCTGGACGTGGCCCGCTCGGTAGCCGGATCTGCGGCGCCGGGCTTCAGCGGTGTCTACGTCGACGCGAACGCAATCTCACCAGGCACCGCTGGGGAGATCGCCCGGATCGTCGAGGCGGGCGGCGGGCACTATGTCGACGGCGGGATCATCGGGCTCCCCCCGTCGGTCCCTGGACGCACCCGCCTGTACCTGTCGGGAGCCCGCGCCGCGGAAGTCCGGCATCTGTTCGCCGGCACCCCCCTGGACGCCCGGGTCATCGGGGGTGACCTGACCGGGGGTGACCTGACCGGGGGCGGCCTGACCGGGGGCGGCCTGACCGCAGCGTCCGCGCTGAAAATGGCCTACGCCGGGTGGACCAAGGGCACGGCCGCACTGATCCTGGCCGTGCGGGGACTCGCCCGCGCCGCCGGGGTGGAGGACGCCCTGCTCGCCGAGTGGCGGGAATCCCAGCCGGAGCTGGCGGGCAGATCCCAGCGGGCCGCGAGCTCGGCGGCCACCAAGGGATGGCGCTGGACCGGCGAGATGGAGGAGATCGCCGCGAGCATGGCCGCGGCCGGGCTGCCCCGCGGTTTCCACGAGGCCGCGGCCGAGATCTTCGGCCGACCCCTTCCCGCCGCGTCCGCGGCCGCGGACGAGCCCACCGTGGCCATGATTCTCGACGCCCTGCTGCCATGACCGGCTGCCATGACGGCCGCCCGGCGCCAGCCGGCCCGGCGGCGCCGGCGCTCGGCAGCCACCAACGCCGCCGGGGCCTGGTGGCCGGCGGCGGTCAGCCCGCCGCTGCGCCGGCGTAGTAAGCGGCCGCTTCCCCCTTGCGGGAGACACTCTTCCGGCCGTCCACCCCGACCGGCACCGGGCCGGCCACCGTGACCCGCTCGCCGCGCCGGTGGGCAGTACCGTAATCGAAAATAGCGTAGTGCTGGGTGGCCCGGTTGTCCCAGATCGCGACGTCGCCGACGCGCCACTTCCAGCGCACGGTGTGCTCAGGCTTGGTGATGTGGTCCTGCAGGATCCGGATTAGGTCCCGGGACACCTGCGGGCCGTAACCGACCACGCTGCGCGCGAACCCGCCAACCACCAGGGACCGCTCCCCCGTCTCGGGATGGATCCGGACGGCGGGATGCTCGGTCTCGTAGACCGTGGACACGAACTCGCGGCGCCTGGCCGCGAGCGCCGGGTCGCTGCGATCGAGGCGCCCGTCGGTGGCGGCATAGTCGTAGGCGTTGCTGTGCACGATCCGGATCCGGTCTACGAGCTGGCGCAACTCCGGCGGCAGCGTCTTGTAGGCAGTGACGGTGTTGGCCCAGATGGTGTCACCGCCCACGGGCGGGATGATGACGGCCCGCAGCATGGTGAAGGCGGGCGGGCGGTCCACGAACGTGACGTCGGTGTGCCAGTAGTTGGCCCGCCCCCCTTTCGCCGAATCGATCTCCTCAAGGAACGGCTGCTCAGGCGGGGATGCCAGGGTGGGATGGCCGAGCGTCAGCGGGCCGAACCGCTGGCCGAACGCCACCTGCCGGGGGTAGTCGAGGTCCTGATCACGCAGGAAAACCACCTTGTGGTCGAGCAGTGCCTCGCGGACCTGGGCGATCGTCTCGTCGCCCGGCGGCCCGCCTGCGTCGATACCGGCGATCTCGGCTCCGATGTGGCCCGCCAGCGAGGTGACGCTGATCCTGGCGGACGCTGCGACGGTACTAGTCATGGTGATGGCCCTTCCCACGCCCAACGTCGTTCCCCGAGCCTGCCAAACTATGTTCGGTTATGTCAACTATTCCGATCTTAATTATAGCTAAAGCGGCCTCCCGCCCGGCATGCCCTCCCCGCGAGGAGCGTGCGCGGCTCAGCCGCGCCTGCCCGGGTGCGTTCGCGGCTCACCCCCAACTAGCTCGGGTACGTGCGCGGCTCAGCCG
>DAIRVB010000587.1:0-3195 GCA_036803065.1 Streptosporangiaceae bacterium | reverse complement strand
GTGTCGTAGCGCAACAGCCGCCGGTCGCGCTGCATCTCGGCAAGCAGGATGCCGTCGGTCATCACCTTGACCATCGTGTCGTCGCCGGAGTTGTCGGCGAAGCGCACCTTATAGCCGACTGTCGCGCCAAGATCGGTCCCGAGTTCGGCGGCGATGCGCTCGGCGACAGTGCGAGCCGCGATCCGCCGGGGCTGGGTATGGCCGATCTGGCCGGTCACGCCGCGGCCCAGCTCCAGGCAGATCTTCGGCAGCTGCGTGGTCTTGCCGGAACCCGTCTCGCCCGCGATGATCACCACCTGGTGATCGCGGATGACCTCGGCGATCTCGTCCTTCAGCTGGCTGACCGGAAGCTCAGGCGGGTAGGAGACCACGGGCACCGAGCGCCTGCGCTCCTCGACGCGGGCCGATGCCGCGTCCAGTTCCGCGACGACCTGGCCGACTGCCTGCTCGCGCGCCCCGGCGTCGCGGAGTGCGGCGATCCTCTCGACGCGCCGGCCCAGCCGGCGCTGATCGTGCAGCATCAGCCCAGGCAGGCGGGCTTTCAGCGGGCCGAGCGAGGATGTCAAGGCAGCAGTCTCCATTGCGGGCGCGGCAGTTCACGCCGCGGCAGTTCACACCAAGGATGGTCAGGAAGTCCCCGGCGACCTAACGCTTTTGCGGCGCGCCTGCTTCCGCGGCGTGCGGCCCTTCCCGTACGGCCAACGCTCGCGCGCCGTTCACCGCGAACCCGGGGTGCCCTCATCCGGGTTCGGTACGTTCGGCCCGAACGACACCGGTGCGCCTTTGGTGTCGTTGGGACGACACCAAAGCGCCTTTTGGGGTCGTTCAGCCTTGGTCACACGCCGCGGAGGAACGCGTTGGCGACCGGCCCGGCGCTGTCGGCTCCGAGGCCTCCGCCCTCGACCAGCACCGCGAACGCGAGGTCGCCGCGGTAGCCGATGAACCATCCATGGGATGGCGGGTTGGCGCCCGTTCCGTACTCGGCCGTTCCGGTCTTCCCGTAGACGCCGGCCGGGAAGCCGACCCCGGCGGCGGTACCGCTGGTGACCACCGCTCGCATCATCGGGCGGAGCGTGTTCAGGATCGCGGGATCGATAGTGTGCGGCTGCGCCGCCTGCTTGGGTGCGGGGCTTGTCACCAGCTGCGGCGGCCGCCAGGTGCCGGCTTCGATGGCCGCCGCCACAGTTGCCTGGCTGAGCGGATTGACCAGGTCGGTTCCCTGGCCGAAGGCGTCGGCCGCCAGGTCGACCGGTGCGCGAGGCGAGGTGAACTGCCCAAGCGTGGCCGGGATGCCCAGGGCAGGCTGAGCGTTGAAGCCGAACGTGCCGGCCATCGACGCGAGTGCGGGGCCGCCCAGCCGCTGCGAGGCGAGCATGGCGAACGTGGAGTTGCAGGACACCGCGAAGGCAGTCTGCAGGCTGGTGGTGCCGAGCTGCTCGTTATTGTCGTTGTGGAAGGTCCGGCCCCCGAGGGTTACCTGGCTGGGGCACTGGACCGTGCTGGACGGCTGCAGCCCGGTCTTCGCGAGCGCAGATGCGGTCACGACCTTGAAGGTCGAGCCAGGAGGGAATTCTCCCTGGAGGGCCCGGTTGAAGCCGCCTGGACGTTCGACCACGGCCAGCACCCGGCCGGTGGATGGCTGGATCACTACCATGTCAACCGGCTTGGTGGTCGCCGCGGACGTCACGGCCTGCCCAGCGGCCATCTGGTCCCGCATGTCGATGCTGGTCCGGACCGGCGTGCCGGGCGAGGCGGTGAAGCGGGCGGCGGTTGCGTCGAGGTGATTGCCCGGGCCCTCGATCCGGATGGTCAGCGACGGACGCCCAGCTAGCTGGGCCTGGTAGGCCTGCTCGATCCCGCCCTGGCCGATCTGCGCACCTGCCTGATACGGGGCACCCAGTGCCCTGGCCTGGGCAGCGGTGGCGGGCACCACGTCGCCGGTCAGCAGCGAGATGGAGCCGGACTGCGCGATCACCTGGGGTGAGCTCAGCACCGTGCCGTCGGCGGCGAGCACCGGCGCCCGGGTCGGCCACAGGGCGCGCTGCACGAACCGCTCGCCCGCCCGGAGCCCCGGGTAAATGTCGGCTGGGCTCCATTTCACCCGCCACCGCCGGTTCTGCTGGACCAGTTGCAGCTGCCCCTGATAGGTCCAGGCATGGCCGCTGGCCAGGTCGGCGGTGGCGGTGAACCGCGCCTGCGCAGACCCTCCGGACACCGTCACCCGGCGGAGCACCAGGTGGAGGCGGCGCGTCCCGAGTTCCGCGGCCGCCCGGCCCAGCGGGGTGGCCAGCCCGGCCTGCGGGACGTCCATGCTCACCGTGTCCATGGCCGGGTAACTGCCGCGCTGCCAGTCGCGCAGGTAGCTGGTCGCGGTCTGCTGCGGGCTGCCCGTGGTGCGGAGCAGCAGATACCCGCCTGCCGCACCCGCCACCGCGACCACTGCCACGGCAACGGCCACCACGGCCGTGAGGGAATAGCGCCTTGTTCGGCGCGTGCCGTGCTGGCTCATCAATCAGCCTTTCCCGATCAGCCCATTCCGCCGGCCCACGAGGGGATAACTGAACCAGACGACGGCGCAAGGCCCTAACCCTAGCCGCGGGAACGCGCGTGAGTCAGAGTTCCAGTGCGTGCGCCAGTTGCCGGTAGGCATCCAGCAGGTCGGCGCCGGGCGCGGTGAGCACCTGGATGGCCACGTGGTCGGCGTCGGCGGTGAGATGCTCCGTGAGCTGCGCGGCGACCTCGCCGGCGCTGCCGCGTGCGACGAGCGCGTCGATCAGCGCATCGCTGCCGGCCCCGCTCAGGTCGTCATCGCCCCAGCCCAGACGGCGCAGGTTGTTCGTGTAGTTGACCAGTCCGAGATAGGTGCGCACCCTTTCGCGGCCGACAGCCCGCGCCCGGTCTGCGTCCGTGTCCAGCACGACCTTGTGCTCCGGGGCCAGCAGCGGTCCCGGGCCGAGGATCGCGCGCGCCTGCCGGGTGTACTCCGGCGTGACGAGGTAGGGGTGAGCGCCGGCCGTGCGCTCCGCGGCCAGCCGCAGCACTTTGGGACCTAGCGCGGCCAGCACCAGGCTTGCCTCCGGGACGCCTTCGCCGAGCAGCGCGTCAACGTATTCCACGAGCGTCTCGTAAGGCTTCGCGTATCGCTGGATGGCCTCGCGGTGGCCCGCGCCCACGCCGAGCAGGAAGCGGCCCGGG
>DAIRVB010000586.1:1846-3197 GCA_036803065.1 Streptosporangiaceae bacterium | reverse complement strand
GCGGCGATCAGCTCATGCAGCCGGGCGATCCCGGCCGCGCCCTCCGGCAGCCGCCGGGCCGCCAGCTTGCGGCCCGCCTCATCCTGGATCTCCACATCGTGGTGATCCTCGGCCCAGTCATCTCCGACGAACAGCAATGTCTCGTTTCTCCCTGCAGTTGCTCACATGACGGTTCGTCTCAGCAGCCTGCGGGAGAACGGCTCGCGCCCTAATGGATCAGTGCTCACGCCTCAGCGGGCACGACAGCCCAACAGCGGTCATCTCTCCCGGTCACTGGCGGGGGCACGGTCTCATCTTAGGACTCACGTGCTCCTGGGTGCGTAGGTGCTCACCCGCCAGCGGCTACCGGACCGAGTCTGGACCCTCACGAACCCCTGCTCCTCACGGGGCTGGTGTTCTGCGCGGGACTGACCCGGTAACCCCCATTAGGGGCGAGTGGTGGCGTAGTGCCGGGTCTCGCCGGCGGGCCAGCGGGATGACTTTGAGCGGCAGGCCGGGCGGGTGGCCGCCGGGGCGGCCGGCCGTGGCCTGGCCGTCTCCAGGTGGTGACCGAGGCCGGGTCGGGATGATCGGGCACCGCCGCAAGCTGACCCGCTTGTTGTCGGACCTTTCGGCTACCGTCATCGTCGTTGAGCACCGGGACCGTCTTACCCGGTTCGGGTTCGAGCATCTGGCCGCGTCGCTGGCCGCCGCAGGCCGCCGCATCGTGGTGCTGGATGAGACGGAGACCACCGATGACCTGGTACGCGACGACCGAGGTACTCACCAGCCTGTGCGCCCGCCGGTACGGGCGCCGGCCGGCGTCGCGCCGCGCGGCCAGGGCGGTCGCGGTGGCGACCGGCCGCGCCGGCGATGAGGAGGCCGGGCGGGTGGAGGGGTGAAGAGGTTCACCGCCCGCGACGGGTGGACCATGCAGGCCTACCGGTTCGCCCTCGACCCCTCTCCAGCCCAGGAACGGGCGCTGTGGTCGCACTGCGGAGCGGCCCGCCTCGCTTTCAACTGGGGCCTGGCGCATGTGAAGGCGGTCATGGACCAAAGAGCGGCGGAAGCCTCCTACGGGATCGCCGCGCAGGATCTGGCCCCGGCCATCTCCTGGACGCTCCCCGCGTTGCGCAAGGCGTGGAATCAGGCGAAAGATCAGGTCGCGCCGTGGTGGGGCGAGAACTCCAAGGAGGCCTACAACACTGGCCTGGACGCTCTGGCCCGGGCGCTGGGCAACTGGAACGAGTCGCGGACCGGCAAGCGCAAAGGCCCGAAGATCGGGTTTCCCCGGTTCAAGTCCCGGCGCAAGAGCACACCTACCGTACGGTTCACCACCGGGGTGATCCGGATCGAGCCCGGCCGCCGCCAC
>DAIRVB010000586.1:0-1746 GCA_036803065.1 Streptosporangiaceae bacterium | reverse complement strand
ATCGGAACCGGGGCCGGCCGGCACCATGCCGTGGACAACCCCCGCCACCTCGAGGACGCCCTGGGCGGGCTCCGCCGGGCCGGCCGGGTGCTGTCGCGGCGGGCCGGGCCCGTCGTCTACGACCCGGTGACCGGGGCAAAGACGTTCCGGCAGCCATCGGCGGGCTGGCTGGAAGCCAAGAACACCCTCGCACGAGCGCATGCCCGGGTCGCCCGCCTGCGCGCCGACGCGCTCTGCAAACTCACCACCACCCTCGCCCGCACCTACGGGACGATCGTGGTCGAGGACCTCAACGTCGCCGGGATGCTGCGCAACCCGAAGCTGGCCCGGCACCTGGCCGGCGCCTCCTTCGGCGAAATCCGGCGGCAGCTCGCCTACAAGACCGGCTGGAACGGCGGCCGCCTGGTCGTCGCCGACCGGTGGTACCCCAGCAGCAAGACCTGCTCGGCCTGCCAGACAGTGAAAACCAAGCTGTCCCTCAGCGTCCGGGTCTTCACCTGCGAGCACTGCGGCCTGGTCCTCGACCGGGACGTCAACGCCGCACTCAACCTCGCCGCCCTCGCGGCGATCTCTGGCCCCGGAGCAGCCGGGCCCACACCACCAGGTGGAAACGCCCGCCGAGCCGACCAGAAGACCAGGCCACGCCTGGCAGGTGGCGATGAAACGGGAACCGTGCACGCCCCGCACCCACAGGACGGCAAGACACGGACTGTCGCCCGAAAAGAGCGATTGACTGAGGTTCACTGATGCCTCACTCAACGGCAAACGGATCAGGCGCCGGAGGATCAGACGCCTCCGGCGCCCGCTTTTCCGGCGGCCGCCCCTTCGGATACCGCGACCCCCAAGATGCCGGCGGCAATCTAGTGTTGGCGTCATGAGTTCGTCGCGCGAAGACCTCATCGAGTTGTTCGAGTACGTCTGGCAGCGATTCACCGATCGCATGGACGGGCTGAGCGACGCGGAATGGCTATGGGAACCGCTAGCCGATGACCGGGTCACGTTGCGCTGGCGCATGCAGCACATCGTCGAGTTCCTGCGGGCCGAGCGGAACGGGCCCTGGCTCGGGCTCGCTGCCGAGCCGGGCGGCGAGCTGCCCGCCCCCGCGGACTCGGCGGCGGCGGCGATGTGGGATCTCAACGCCGCCTTCGCCCAATGGCGTGGCCAGCTCGATGAGACGACCGACGAGTCGCTCGGCGAGCTGATCGGTCCGGTCGCCGGCCGCTACGGCGACGCCACCAGGCGCGCGTTCGCCCTGCACATCATCGATGAACTGGTCCATCACACGGCGGAGGCGGCACTCCTGCGCGACCTGTACGCCGGGCAGCGCGGCGAGTAGCGCGAGAGGCGGGGCACCTACCCCGTCAGCCGCCGGTGGGAGTGGCCGTTGCGGCGGCCCGGCTGGCTGGCTGGATGTCTGCGAGACGGCACTGCGGCCGGGTGAGCCGGGCCAGCTCGTCGTGACCGGTGTACGCCGTCGCGCACAGTGACCGGGCCTGGGCGCCGCACTCATGCATGATCGCGCCGCCGGTCGAACTCGGCGTGTTCACGTTGACGCAGCCATCCCGGGACCGGCCGTAGCTGCCGGAGTCGGTTGCGGACCAGGCAGCCACGCCGCCAAAGATCAGGAGGAGGACCACGCCTACGATGCTCACGACCCGCTTCTCGCGGGGATTGAGCGATTCACCGAACCGGTTGGGCTGGCGGCCTTCCATGACCACCGAGCATAAGGCCCTGGCCCGGTCCCCG
>DAIRVB010000585.1:0-3202 GCA_036803065.1 Streptosporangiaceae bacterium | reverse complement strand
CGCTGGAAACCCGCCACTTCACGAGCGAGTCGCGATCGGCAGTCTAGACCTGGTGATCACCCGGAGTCAGAGATCCAACGCATTCCGCGCATAGCCTTGTGGTTTCGGCGGACTAGACAGCCTTGGCCGGAGCGTCAATGCTCGCACGCAGGGCACGCCCGCGACAGATCAATTTGATGGAGCCACTGACAATGCCTGACCGCGACCATGGCCGCAGCGCGGTCGCGACCCTGTTTGCCGCGCCAACCCAGCAGTTAGACCGCCCCACCCATGATCTAGCCCGGCCCACCCGTGATCGTGATCACTCGCGGTCCTCGCCCTTGCACTCCCTGGATCTCCGAAAACGGGACAAGGCGGACCGCTGGCCGCTGCGAAGCCATCTCCAGTTCGGCGCCCTGCCGGGCGCGGTGCCGTGTGCGCGGCTGCACGCCAAGCTGGTGCTCTGGGAGTGGGGGCTGGATCACCTGGTGGAGACAGCCGAACTGCTGGTTTCAGAGATCATCACCAACGCGGTGCGCGCGGCCGTCGGCCCGGCAACCGGTCAGGGCGAAACTCAGCGGCCAAGCGGGCTGCCCTCCGTGTGGTTCTGGCTGGCCGCCAACCGGCGGAACGCGCTGATCCAGGTCTGGGACGGCAGCAAGGAGACGCCGTCCTGGCACGAGGTGGACCCGGAGGCAGAAAGCGGACGGGGATTGTTGCTGGTCGAGCGGCTCAGCGCCCGGTGGGGCACGTACACCCCGGACGGCTGGACCGGCAAGGTGGTGTGGGCGATCGTGGGCGAAGAGCAGCCCCGGCTGGCGAACTGAGCACCTGCACCACGGAAGCCGCCCCTGCGGCCTCACTCACCCGCCAGCGGCCCCTTTGCCCAGCCCGTGCCGTGCCGCGCTGACGTCAAGCCCGCCGATGCCCTCGCTGACGAGCGCATCCCACCGATCGCCGATCGCGTCGAGGACGGGCAGCGGCCGGTCCGACGCCGCGCTGAGCGCCAGCCGGATGTCCTTGAGCGCCCACTGCAGAGAGAAGTCCGGCGAGTCGTCACCGGCGTCCATCTTGCGGAACTTGGTGAGCGCAAATGGCGAAGCGAGGTTCCCGGCGCCCAGGAAATCAAGGACCTCATCGTGATCGACGCCGAGTGAGTCCGCCAGCGCCAGGATCTCCGCGGTTCCCTCGACGAGGAATACCAGCCAGCTGTTCATGACCAGCTTGAGCGCGCTGCCCGCGCCCGCCTCGCCGAGCCACTTGGCCTTCCGGCCGATCGCATCAAATACCGGCTCGAGCACCTGCCTCGCCGACCCCGGGCCGGACGCCAGGATCAGCAGCTGGCCAGCCTCCGCCGGGCCCCGGGTCCCCGAGACGGGCGCGTCCACGAAATAGACATCCGAACGCTCGTCCTTGACCCGGGCGGCCAGCTCGCCCACGGCAGCTACTCCGATGGTGCCCATCTGCGCCCAGACGGCGCCGGGCCGCATCGCGGCCAGCATGCCCTGGCCGAAGGCTACCGACTGCACCGCCTCCGCATCCACCAGCATGGTGATCACCACGTCGGCCTGAGCGACGGCGGAGGAGGGCGACTCGTGCGCGACCGCGCCTTCCAGGACCAACGCGGTGGCCGGCGCGGATGTCCGGTTCCAGACGTCGACCGGCAGACCGGCCCGCAGTAGGTTGCGGGCCATGCCCGCGCCCATCGTCCCGATGCCGAGCACGGCGACCCGTGGGCTCGCGGCACCCTGCGTGAGATCTGTCATGACTGCCTCCCTGTCGTAGCGGTTGACTTCTTGTCGTCTCCTTGGCTCCGCCAGGCGACCAGCGTGGCCAGGCCCGCCGCCACGGCCCCGGCCAGCATGGCGGCCCGAGCTCCGCCGACGCCTGCGGTTCCGGTTCCGGTTCCGTGGCTCACCGTGAGGGCGATGGCCGGCAGCAGCGCTGCCCCAATGCCCGCCCCGATCTGCCGGCTGGTGTTGATCACGCCGCCGACGAGTCCCTGATCGTCGTCGGCCACCCCGCGGCTGGCCGTCACCATCGCGCCGAACGCCGTCCCGGCCGTCCCGAAGCCAACGAAGATCACGGCTACGAGCACCGGGCTGTAACCACCTGCGGCCGGGAGTTGGGTGAGCACCAGGAATCCGAGCATGGCCAGGCCGTTGGTCAGTACGAGCAGCCAGCGAAGCGACCCGGGCCGGGGAAGAGGCAGGGCCAGGGAAGGAGAAGCCGCGGTAGCTGAAGCGACCCGAGCCGGGGCCGGGGACACGGTCACAGAAGCAGCGGGGGCCACGATCGTGGCCGGGGAACGGCGAGGGGTCAAGGTCGGGGCGTGCGGGGCCGGCGGTTGCCTGATCATTGTCCTGTCCTGGGCGACTATACGATACGCTTCGTCGCGTTTTTAAATTAACGCTATGCTCTAACCGCATGGAGACGCGCGATATTCCGCCAGCCGCCCCGGCGCCGTCGGCGTCGGCCAGACGGGGCCGCCCACGGAGCGAAGAGGCCGACCGGGCGATCTTGCGGGCGGCCACAGAACTCCTCGCCGAGCGAGGCCTGCACGGGCTGTCGATCGAAGAGGTGGCGTCCCGGGCCGGAGTGGCCAAGACCACGATCTACCGGCGCTGGCACTCCCGGGGAACACTGGCTCTCGACGCGTTCCTCGCCGAGTTCAAGGCGCTGCAGCCACTGCCCGACACCGGCATCCTGCGGGACGACCTGCTCGAGGCCCTGCGGGCCTGGGTCCGGGCCGTGACCCGCACGTCGGCCGGCCGCATTCTGGCCGGCCTGATCGCCGAGGCCCAGCACGACCCGGAACTGGCGGACGCCTGGCGCGCCCGCGTCGTCGAACCGCTCCGCGCGCAGCACCGGATCATGCTGCGCCGGGCCATCGACCGCGGGCAGCTACCCGCCGATACCGACACCGAGGTCGCCCTGGATCTCCTGTACGGCGCCGGGTACCACCGCCTGCTGAATGGTCACCAGCCACTCAATGACGCGTTCGCGCGGACCGTGGTCGAAGTGATCGTCAACGGCCTCAGCGCCGCCCGGCCGACCTAGTATCCCGGGCCCGCTTGCTGGGCAGGTGCGCTCAGCACCCCAGGCCTGATCTCTTTCGGGATCTCAGCCTGGCCGGGCTGCAGCGGCGGCGGGTCTGGCTCAAGGGTCTGGCGGCGGGTGCCCGTTCAGCGGGGCACCCGCCGCCACCTGTCTACATCACTCC
>DAIRVB010000584.1:0-3203 GCA_036803065.1 Streptosporangiaceae bacterium | reverse complement strand
GGGTGGGCCGAGTTGGCGTTGAAGAAGCCGCCGCCGTTGTTGCCCATTTCCTTGATGACCTCCTGCGAGGCCACGGCCCCGCCGGGGATGGTCTGGTGGGCGCCGGACAGCGTGGTGATCATGTGGTATGCGGCGAAGTTCTCGATCGCCCCGCCGGCCACCAGGATCAGGGCACCGATGATCGACAGCGGCAGCAGCAGCCGGATCACGGCGCGGGTCAGGTCGACCCAGAAGTTGCCGAGCCGGTCGGTGCGGGACCTGGTGAACCCGCGGATCAACGCGATCGCGACCACCAGGCCGACCGCGGCGGACATGAAGTTCTGCACCTCGAGCCCTGACATCTGGGTCAGGTAGCTCATGGTGGACTCACCGGAGTAGTTCTGCCAGTTGGTGTTGGTGGTGAACGAGGCGGCCGTGTTCCACGCGGTATCCGGCGTGACGTTGGCCATCCCGATCGACAGGAACAGCCAGTGCTGCGTCCGCTCGATCAGGTACACGAACAGCACGCTGACGAAGGAGAACGCGAGCATGGAGCGCACGTAGACGCTCCACCGCATGTCCGCTTCCGGGTCAATCCCGGTCAGCTTGTAGATCCCGCGCTCGACCTTCCAGTGCTCTTTGGCGGTGAAGATGCGCGCCATGTAGTTGCCGAGCGGCACGTAGCAGGCCGCGAGTGCGGCCACGAGGAGCGCGAACTGCAGCCAGCCCGCGGCTGTGCTGTTCATCAGAACCTCTCAGGAAATATCAGGGCTACGAACAGGTAGATCGTCAGTAGCACGCCGCCGATCAGGCCGATCCAGTTCTCAATGCTCAAAGTGCTCAAGTCCCTTCACGATGAGGGTGAGCACGGCGAAGACGACGATCGTCAGGCCGACGTACAGCAGGTCGGACACGGTGACTCCTAGTGATGTGCTGCTGGTGGTAGAGCTCGCCTGGGTCATACTCAGCTCCTAGGCAAATCTCAGTAAAGGGGTCAGGAATGCCCAGCGGGAAGAGCTCTTGCGTGACGCATGCGGCCGCTGTCCGGTTCCTAACAGAATCCATGCGCCGGTCTATGGTCCATCACCCGGGCGCGCGCATGCGGGAGCCACGCGGAGCGTATATCCGCAGGTGGAGCCGCAGGTAACCCGGGCGGGCTAGGCGTCAGGGGTGTCGGGGATCAGCGCGTGCCTGCGCAGCGGCCAGGAGCGCAGGCCGCGGCTCATCTCGTCCATCAGCGGCGACGGCGGGATGGCGAGCACCGGGCATTTCGCGTGCGCCAGGCAGTAGCGGCTGACCGAGCGGTGCAGCAGCCGGCCCAGGCCGCCCCGGCGGCCCGTCCCGACGATCAGCAGGTCATCCGGCTGGTCGGCGGTGTCCACCAGCACCGGACCCGTTTCCCCCCGCGCCACCAGCGGCTCGACCCGCAGGCCGGCCGGAAACAACCCGCCGAGGCCGGCCTCGAACGCCGCCCGCTGCCGCTTGACGGCGTCGTCCCACCAGAGCTTGCGCAGGTACGGCGACGCGTGCCGCCGTTCCGCCAGGTCTCCGCCGGGCGGGACCCAGGCGGTCACCGGCAGCAGCGGCACGTCCCGCCGCCAGGCCTCGTCCGCGGCGTACCGCAGCGCTTGCAGGCTCCCTAGAGACCCGTGCACGCCAACAATGACCCGATGCACCGTGGGCACGGCTACTCGCCTCCCGAATCCCGCCGGGCGCCCTCGTGGCCGCGACGCCCCGCTACCGCGTACCCCTCCATCTAACATCTATCCGGGGCATCGCGTCGCCTTCCTCGCTGCGCTAAAACGCCGGCCGGCGTCATCCCCGGACATAGGCGTTGACCTTGAGGATCGTGGTACCGGTGATGCGGTACGAGCGCCAGTTCCTCGCGTACGACGGCGGATGGCCACGGACCTGGACGAGCACCGCGACCGGCTCGCCCGGCGCCGCGTTCCCGGCCGACGCGCAGCCGGCGGCCAACGCGATCGGGATGTACTGCACCCCCTGGATCAGGCACGGGGGCCTGATCCCCCGTGCGGCCAGCTCGGCGGCGATCCGCGTGTAGTCGTCGTGGAACGTCACCGTCCCGCCCGCCTCGTGGTCGAGCACGAGATGCTGGGTGAACAGCTGCAGCACGAGGAAGCACGTCACGATCGCGGTCATGGCCGGCCGCAGGTCCGAGCTGACTCCGGTAATGGCGAAGGCCAGCCCGTCGGCGACTCCGATGGCGAGCAGCGCGTAGGCGGGCAGCAGGAACCGCGGCGCGGCGTAGTCGATCATGAACAGGTACTGCGCGGCGAGGCAGAGCCCGCACCCGGCCGCCAGCAGCGCGCTGGTGAGCTGCCCGGCCCGCCGGGCCGCCACGATGCCGACCGCGACAAGCACCGGCAGCACGAGCCACCACAGGTCAAGTTCGGGGGTCCTGACCCCGATCGTGCACGGCCGGCACAGCGTCGGGCCGTTCAGCGCGCGCAGCTCATCGACCAGCGCGAAGTGCAGGCCGAACCCGCCCTGCTCGGCGGCCGCCGCGTGCAGTCGGCTGGCGATACCGCCAAAGCGCAGGTAGGCCTCGATGACCCATTCGGCCCCGCCCGCCAGCAGGCCGGCGCCGATCACCGCGGCCGGCGCCCAGCGCCGCAGCCACCCTCCGAAGATGAGCAGCGGCCCGGCCAGGTACACCGCGTCCCCCGGCCGGACCAGCGTCACGAACGCGACGCTGATCCCCACTCCCGCCAGCGCCCCGCGGCCGCCCGCAGAGCGCCCGCCCCCGACGAGGCGCGCGAAGCAGCCGACCGCGGCCAGGCTGCCCAGCGCCGACCACATGTCCGGCATGGCCTGCGGCCCGTAATACTGCGCCACCCACAGCCCGCCGAACGTGACCCCAGCCAGCCCAAGCACCCAGGCTGGCCGCAGCGGCCGCCAGGCCCAGAGGGCGAGCGTCAGCCCCAGCCCGGACGCGATCGCCAGGTACACCCGCAGCGCCGCCACCGAACTGGTCAGCGCGGCCACCGGCGCGACCAGCAGCGGAACGCCCCGGGCCCGGGCGGGATCGAACCAGGCGGCCGGCGCGTGCCCGCTGACCTGGCTCACGTAGACGGATTCGTCCCAGCTCAGTCCCATCCGCGGCGAGACGAACAGCAGTTGCGCGGCGGTAAAGGCCAGTCCCGCCCCGGCCAGCCAGATTATTCCCCGGGGGGACGACCCCCCCTGTCCCCCCCGATTACGGG
>DAIRVB010000583.1:0-3205 GCA_036803065.1 Streptosporangiaceae bacterium | reverse complement strand
GACACGCTGCAAGCCGGTCATTACTGGTTCTTTCCTGATGTGGCTAGCGGCTGAGAGCCGCTCCGGTCGCGCCTTGTCGGCGGAACCGTGCACGCCGGCTGATTTTGCGGTGCGGTGAGGGCTGCGAGGTGGCGCTGAATCGCCTCGGCGACTGCTTCGTACTGCTGCGCGAGTTCACGGTCGCGTGCATGGCTGCGGCACGAGCTGCTGTCGTCGCAGGCCGGGCAGCACTCCGGCGGGCGGCGGACGCCGATCGCATCAAGGAACGCGGCCATGATGGCGGGCGCCTGAGCCATCAGCAGATCCACCGCGCTGCGCACGGTCTTCCAGTAACAGTCGCCCATGACAGCGCCGCAATGGGAGCACCGCGTGTGCACCTGGCCGCAGGGCTCAGGGCACATTCCGCGGGTGAACCAGTTGTTATGTGAATCGCGGCCGCACGCATCGCAGCGTGTCAGCGGTGTCCGGGGCTGGGCGAGGCACTGGCTGATCTCGGCTGCGAGCAGGCGGGCGAACAGGTCCTGGTGCTCGCCGCGGAGCTGGGTGATAGCCAGGTCGTAGGCGCACTGGTCATTCATGCGTGGCCGCATCTGCCCGAACAGGTCGCGGTAGGCGGGGGCGAGGAGATCCGCCAGCGCCCCGCTGGCTTTCTGCCATGCCTTGCCGCGGCACGATCTTCGGCGTATGGATCTCGGTGAAGCCGAGGGCGTCCAGTGAGGCCCGGAACCCGGCGACGCTCGCCGCGGAGATCTCGAACGGGGCACGCAGCCGCGGGTGACGCGGTGTCGTGGGTGCGTTGTCCAGGATGACTGGCAGGGCCGCCGTGACCGCGGGCCGGTAGAGGTCGAAGGGCGGCGGCGCGGCAGGCCCGGACAGCGGGGTGACTGCTGGCCCGGTGATCTCGGCCCCGCCAGGTGCTTGGGCGCTGGCGGCGACCATCCCGCTGACCTCGATCACGGTCTCCTCGGGCGGCGCGGCCGCCGCGGCGGGATCGTCAGCGGCCAGGACAGCCTGGGCCAGGCCCGTGCGGTCCCGGATGATCAGAAACGTCACAGACTTGAGCTGGCGCTTACGGTGCAGCCAGCCGGCGATCGTCACAGGCTCGCCGATGTGCGAGGGCAGGTCGGCCGCCAGGATGCGGGAGATCATCACACTCCTCGTCGGGATGCGCGATCCCTTGGGAGTGCGGGCGAGAAGGGTAACTCGCGGTGCCACCGCACTTTCACCGCCGTAGGTGAGCTACGGCCGCCTCGTTTGGCCCGGTCACGGGGGCTGGCCGGCGGGGCATCGGGTCCGCCGGCGAGCGCGGCCGTTCCTCCCCGCACTCGAGAGGGTCTTCACCGCGAGGGCGCGAGGCCGCCTTCCCAGCTTCCGGCGGCTCTCTCCGCTCGCGCGATCCCGGGCTACTTGTCCTCCGTCAGCGCGTTGTCCCAGGATATCCGCGTTCCCATGGTGGGGCATACAACACTTCCGGGGTGGCGAAACGGCTGTGGTAACGAGGCAGGGCCGCCATATCGCGTGAAAGATCCGAGAGCCTACTTCAAGTGAACCGTGTTTGAGCACAAATGCCGAGTATGACCCTGGCTGCCGTGCTGCCGCCTGGAGATAGACTTAGCTTCGCGTCACAAGCGTTACCGGTTCGGATTTTTGCCCCCACAGATCTCATGTCACCGTCAGCGAAATCTGGCGGAGCCTGCGGATGGATATTGCTTGGGGGTGCGCCCGCGTGGAGCCGGAAAGCCGTGTGGGAACCATATGGGCGCGCCGGCGGATAATCGCTCTTGCCACCGCGGCCATCACGTTGTTCTCGCTGTATGCGTTCCTGGTGCAGACGAGAAGCAACGCCCAGTGGGATCGCGGCAGTGGTGCGGTAGGCGCACTGTTCGTCCGTGCGCTCGGCCTCACTGTGGCCGCCCCGTTCTGCACGGCCAGCATCGTGCCAAGTCCTCAAGGGGACCTGCTGATCACGGCAGCCCACTGCCTGGGCAAGGTCCCGGTAACTGACATAACGTTCGCGCCCTTCTACCACGCCGGGATCAGCCCATTCGGTGACTGGAAAGTGACCGGTCAGGTGTTCGCGCCCCGCTGGTATCCTGGCGGCGACCCTAACTCGGATTTCGCATTCCTGACCGTGAATGGAGATGTGCAAGCGCGAGCTGGTGCCGAGCAGATAGGACTCAGCTTGCCCTTTCCCGCGAGTGTGACCGTAGAAGGGTACTCGGTGGCTGGCGGCCTGAAGGTTTGTACCGGGAAGCCAACCACAATAGAGGTAGAACATCAGCAGCAGCTCAAGTTCAGCTGCAGCGGCTTCCTGAACGGCTCCAGCGGTGGCCCGTTCCTAACAGGCGTCAGCAAGAAATCAGGCTTGGGCACAATCGTTGGCGTCGTCGGAGGCTACCAGCAAGGTGGTAACAGTCCAGACGTCTCATATTCATCTCCATTGAGCAGTGCCGTCATGTCACTCTATAAGAAGCTTATTGGGTAACTTCCTGGCTGCTCAGGGTACGGACGGGCGAGGGGCGCGGAGACCCGGGGAGTGCGTAGGGTCGTAAGGGTGTACTTGCCACGTCATTTCACGGCCGCCGACGCTGCGGAGGTCGAAGCCTTCGTTGACGCCGTGGGCGCGGCCGACCTCGTCACATTCGACGGGAGCAAGCCGGTCGCCAGCCTGATCCCGGTGATCTGGGACCGGGAGGCGGGGCGCCGCGGGCGACTGCTCGGCCACCTGGCGCTCGCCAATCCGCAATGGAAGTCCGTCTCGGCCGGCGCCGTTGCCCTGGCGATCGTGCACGGGCCGCAGGCCTACGTGTCGCCGTCCTGGTATCCGAGCACGGCGCGGCACGGCAAGATGGTGCCCACCTGGAACTACGTCTCGGTGCACTTCACCGGCCCGCTCACCGTGCACCGTGATCCGGAGTGGCTGCGTGACCTGGTCACCCGGCTGACCCGCCGCTACGAGGACTCCCGGCCGCGGCCATGGGCCGTGGCGGACGCCCCGCCCGAGTTCATTGACGGGCAACTGCGCGCAATCGTCGGCGTCGAGCTCACTATCTCCACGGTGGAGGCGAAGTACAAGCTGAGCCAGAACCGCAACGCCGACGACCAGGCCGGGGCGCTGGAAGGCCTCCGCGGCGAGCCCGGCCCCGGCCCCGCCGCGATCGCCGGCCTGATGGCTGATCGCATGACCGACGTGGCCGAGAGGTCC
>DAIRVB010000582.1:1165-3206 GCA_036803065.1 Streptosporangiaceae bacterium | reverse complement strand
CCCGGCGGAGGCAGCCGAGGCGTTCACCAGGATCGGCCGGCCTGTCGTGATCAAGCCACGGGACGGCAACCATGGGCCGAACGTGATCGTGGGGGTGACCTCAGCGACCGACGCCATCGACGCGTACCGGCGGGCGAGCGTGACTGGCCCAGCGGTAATCGTTGAGGAATATGTGGCCGGAACGGACTACCGGGTGCTCATCGTCGACGGGCGCATGGTGGCCGCGGCGCGATTGCGACCAGCCTCGGTGACCGGGGACGGGCGCCACGACATCGCGGCACTGGTGGCCCTGGCCAATGCCGATCCGCGGCGCGGTGAAGGCCATGAGCGGCCGCTGACCCGCATCGTGCTTGACCGCCAGTCACTCGCTCACCTGGCCGGCCAGGGACGCCACCCAGGGTCGGTGCCCGCCGCCGGGGAGGTAGTCACGCTGCGCCGGAACGCGAACCTGTCTACCGGCGGGACACCCGCGGACGTTACTGACCTGGTGCACCCCGACGTGGCCGCCATGTGCTGCCGCGCCGCCGCCGCGGCCGGGCTCGACGTCTGCGGCGTGGACGTCAGGCTGGCCGACATCGCCGCACCCATCCAGGCCGGGACGGAGGCATGCTCCGGTACCAGCCGGCCGGCCAGCTCCGCGGGGGCGGTGATCGAGCTCAACGCCTCACCGGGGCTGCGGATGCACCTGCAACCCAGCGCCGGGCGGCGCAGGGACGTCGCGGGCCCGATCATCGACCAGCTTTACCCGCCTGGCGCGCCGTCACGGATCCCGATCGTGGCCGTGACCGGGACCAACGGGAAGACCACCACTGTCCGCATGATCAGCCACATCCTGGGCCAGGCGGGCTTGCGCGTCGGCATGACCAGCACGGACGGCGTCTACTCCGGCGGGCGGACGCCACCGGCCCACGGTCCGCGGAGATGGTGCTCGACGATCCCACCGCGGAAGTCGCGGTACTTGAGACGGCGCGCGGCGGGATCGTCCGGCGCGGGCTTGGCTACGACCGGGCCGACGTGGCGGTCCTCACCAACATCACCGCCGACCATCTGGGCGCGGACGGCATCCACGACCTCGACGACCTCACCGGCATCAAGGCGCTCGTGGCCGAGGAGATCCAGCGGGGCGGCAGCCTGGTACTCAACGCTGACGACCCGCGGACGGCGGGGCTCGCTGGACGGCCCGCCGTGCGCGATCGCTCTCCAGTGATCCGGTTCTTCAGCCTGTCGCCGGGCAACCCGGTCATCCTGGCTCACCGGATGAGCGGCGGGATCACCTGCGAGCTGCGGCACGGCCAGCTGGTGGAAACCAGGGGCGGCCACGAGACCCTGCTGCTGGACGTGGCGGAGCTGCCCGGGTCGTTCGGCGGCTGCGCCGCCCACCTGGTGGCGAACGCGCTCGCTGCGGTGGCGGCGAGCCGCGCGCTCGGGGTGAGCGTGAAGGACGTCAGGCGGGCGCTGACCACGTTCACGCCGGTGCAGGCCAACCCAGGCCGGGGGAACGTCTATCAGGTCGCGGGCCGCCCGGTCGTACTGGACTACGGGCACAACGCGGCCGCGCTCGCGGCCATGGGGCGGCTGCTGCACGACGCGTGGGCCGGGGATCCCGTCGCAGCGATCACCCTGCCCGGGGACCGGCGCGACGACCTGGTGACCGAGACTGCCGCCATCGTGGCCGCCTGGTTCGGCCGGGTGGTTGTCTCCGAGGACGGCGACCTGCGCGGCCGCTGCCCCGGCGAGATGACCCGGCTGATCACCGCCGCGCTGGAGCAGGGGCGTCCCGGGATGACGATCGTGCCGGCGGCCGGGCCGTCCGAAGCCCTGCGCTCCGCGCTGGCGATGACCTCCGGGCCAGCCGATCCGGTGCTCTTCCTGTACGAGAAGCTCGAGCCAGCCCTGGCCCTGCTCAGCACGCTCGGTGCCATACCCCGGCCGGGCTAGCCCAGTGCGGTCAGCCCAGTGCGGTCAGCCCAGCGCGGTCAGCCCAGTGCGGTCAGCCCAGTGCGGCGAGGACCTCGCGGGCCATGGCCTTCTCACCCAGGGC
>DAIRVB010000582.1:0-1065 GCA_036803065.1 Streptosporangiaceae bacterium | reverse complement strand
GCGGTCAGCCCAGTGCGGCGAGGACCTCGCGGGCCATGGCCTTCTCACCCAGGGCGTTCGGGTGCACGGGGGCCGCGAACGAGGTGGGCACGATTCCTTCCACCCACTTGGTGCCCGGCGCCTGGCAGACGTCATGGCCAATACTGTCGGTGTAGGTGTTCACGTAGGTCGCCCCGTGCGCTGCCGCCTCACTGGCGAGCATGCTGTTCAGCTTCAGTTCGATGCCGCGCAGGTAGGACACGTCGCCGAAGGCGACAGGCATCAGCGGCCAGCAGCCGTGGCCGGTGTTGGGGAGCACCACTGGGTAGCCGACCACGAGGACCCGCGCGGCCGGTGCGCGCTGGTGGATGTCCTGCAGGACCGCTGCCACCTTGGGCGCGGTCTGCGTGACAGTCAGGGCCAGCCGGTCGGGACCGCCCGAGGTGTAGTGCTTCTTGCACGGCGAACCGAATGGGTTGGTGAAGCTCAGCGCGCTGCACCCGATGACCACGTGGGCGAAGTTGAGGTCGTTGCCGCCGATGCCCAGCGTCACCACGGTGGTGGCTGGGCTCAGCGCGTTCAGCTCGGGTGGATTCGTGCCGAGAATGACCGACTGGGACGCGAGCATGTTCGCCGTAGTGGCCCCGGAACAGCTGACGTCGGTGAACGAGGATGCGCCGATCGCGGCGGCGACGAGCGACGGGTAGTTGTGGCTGGACCGCAGGCAGTCGGCTGGCGATCCGTGCTGGTCCGGAATGAGCGGCCCGGCCGTGAAAGAGTCGCCCAGCGAGACGTAGACCGGGCCGCCGGCGCTCGCCGCGGCGGGCAGGAGCGCGGCGAGCAGTAAGCCGCCAGCCATGGCCGCGCCCACCACAGCGAAACGGCGGCCACGGATCAGGATGCCCCGGCGGATGATCAGGACCCCCCGGCGGTCGCGGCCTGGGAGGCGATGGCGGCCACGGCCCGCGAGGGCCCACGGAGCGCGCAGCAGGCCGAAGATCTGCGAGACACGCCCTGGGACGCGAGCGGTGGCAGCCGCGCGGCTGCGGCGGGACTGAGCGCCAATGGATTTTCGATGCGCTGCTA
>DAIRVB010000581.1:1861-3209 GCA_036803065.1 Streptosporangiaceae bacterium | reverse complement strand
CCGCCTGGCCTAGCGTTCCGGATGAATCACTGATCCGGCCCGCATGCCCACTGGCCGCCGCGGCCGCATGACCCCCACGGAGAGTGTCCATCCCCTACGGCCGGATCGCTCTGTACCTCGTCCTCGGCGCGTGCGCGGGCCTGCTCGCCGCGGTGCTGCCGGCCTGCCGGGCGGCCCGGGCGTCCGTGGTCGCGGGCATGGCCGAGGCATGAAGCGCGCCTCGCTGACCCCATCGGCCTCCCCGGCCGGCGCCCCGGTCAGCGCCAGGAGGCGTTGGCCAGCGCAGTGGCCAGGCCGGTGATCGGGTACTCATCCACGATCAGGATCTGCGACCCCGGAAGGTACCAGTCCTGCTGCTCGAAATAGAACGAGGCGGTCATGGAGCCACCCGAGCTGGCCAGTCCGCAGCCGATCTTCCACACGGTGTAGTAGGCCGTCCCGGTGCTGACCCGGGCAAAGCCCTCCCGGTAGGAGTTGCTGGGGCCGAGCCGCTGCCAGCCCGCGCCCGGCTTGCCCGGGCAGCCCAGGACGCCCGAGGACGGATCGTACGGCTTCTCACGGCTGTAAGTCTGAACCCTCGGGACCGGGCCGGTAGCGGCGCTCGCCCCCACGATCATGCTGAACGAAGGGCATCGGGAGCCTCCCATCGAACCAAGCAGGGCGTCGTCGTTACAGCTCCCCGTGCTGACGGCGTAATCGCCCTTCGCATCGCTATAGGTGACCCGCCAGCTGGCCGGTACCCGCATGACCAGGTGGCCGAGCAGGAGCGTGCTAGGTGCGTTGTCGCCACTGCTTTCCCCCGCGGGAGTGCTCTGCGGGCGGGTGGCGGCCTGGCCAGGGCCGGCGTTGCCGCTCGGGCTCACGCCGGGGGCGCCGCTGCCCGCTGGCTGCCCGGCTGACGTGGCCGCACATGCGGAGGCGAGGAATGCCATGGTGGCCAGGATCACGATCCTGACTGGCTTCATCATCAGCTCCCAGCTGTACCACGGTGTGACATTAGCAAGAGGGCGCTGATGATGATCTGCCAACACAAAACGCGGCAGATTTTGCCGTGCGGCGCAGCCTGGACTCGCTTTGGCCGGCTGGGACAACGGTGGAGCGGGCGGGAAGGGGCGGTGAACCGCCTGCGGCTACGCCCCCCCGCCAGTGGCTTTGCGCAGCGACCAGCCGAGCGCGCCGATGACGCACACCGGCAGCAGCCACCACGCGTTGACCCCGGCCACGTGGACGAGCAGCGCGGTCAGGGCCAGGGCCACGACGACAACCGCCGCACCGCGCCAGTCATCACCGATGACGAAGTCGTACCAGAACGCGCCGAACGAGCGGAGCCGGCGACTCATCGTGCACC
>DAIRVB010000581.1:0-1761 GCA_036803065.1 Streptosporangiaceae bacterium | reverse complement strand
CCAGCGCCGCCAGCCCCAGGTTTCCCTGGTTATCACCGAACGTGATCGCGATGAACACGACCTCCAGGCCCTCAAGGAGCACGCCCTTGAAGGAGAGCGTGAACGCATACCAGTCGTTGACGCCGTGCCTGCCGCCGGCGGCGGCCGCCCGCGCGGCTTCGACCTGGCGGGCGTAGATGCTCGTCTCGTCGTGCAGGCCCTTGTATCCGGACGCGCGGAGCGCCGCCTTGCGCAGCCATTGCAGTCCGAACACGGCCAGCAACGCCCCCACGACCAGGCGGAGCGCGCTCAGCGGGAAGAGGGTGAGGGCTGGGCCCACGGCGGCCACTACGACCGCGAGGACGACCAGGGCCACGGCCATGCCCTGGAACGTCGAGCGCCACTCCCTGGTCAGGCCGGCCGCCAGCACAATGGTCAGGGCCTCGACGGCCTCGACCGAGCAGGCCACGAAGACAGTGAGCACAAGGGCAAGGGCGTTCACGCGACCTCCAGTAGCACCATCGACGACGAACAAGCGTGCTGGCGGATCTCTGCCAGAATGGCGGCATGGCCGACGCTGACCAGGGTACCGATGAGGGCTGGCTGCTCCTCGTCTACCGGGTGCCGTCCGAGCCCAGCCGGCTGCGCGCGGCGGTGTGGCGTCGGCTCAAGAGCCTCGGCGCCATATACCTGCAGAACTCCGCGGCCGCCCTCCCCGCCAGCGTCGGCGCGGAACGGGCCCTCCGCAAGCTGCGCAGCCAGATCCTCGAGATGGGCGGAACGGCCGCGCTGCTGTCCTGCGCGGTGCTCGCGGGCGAGCCGGACGTGCGGGCCGCGTTCCAGGCGGCGCGGGACGACGAGTACGAGGAGATCGTCGATAAGTGCGAGGATTTTCTGGCCCAGGTGAAGAAGGAATACGCCGCCGACCACTTCACCTACGCCGAACTGGAGGAGAACGAGGTCGACCTGGTCAAGCTGCGGAACTGGTTCGCGCGGGTCCGTCAGCGGGATGTCTTCGGCGCGGCCGGGCGGCCGCCGGCGGAGAAGGCCCTGGAGACCTGCCAGCAGGCGCTGGACGACTACGCCGCCCGCGTCTACACGGAGGAAGCAGAAGGCGACTAGCGCCCCGGCGCGCCCAGTACTGGCCGCCGTGGATCCGCAAGCCATGGGTTCACCTTCCTCCGCCCCAGCCCTGTCGCTGCGGCCACCTTGTCATCGTAACACCCGTCAATTTTGCCAAGTCACAGCCGTTAGACCTGTGTTGTAGCCCACGCTTCACCGTACAGTCACTTTTCGGACACCCCGCAGACCACCAACTGAGGCAGTCTGCCGCTCATGAACCGCACTTCTCGGCGCCACAGGGTCTTCCTGCTCACCGGAATAATCAGCGCCTGCGCGCTTGCCGCGGCCGCCTGCTCCTCTTCTTCGTCGCCAACAGCCTCGTCCAGTTCTAAGCCCGCCGTGGTGACACTCGTCGTCTACTCAGCCCAGGGCTACGACAAGGTGATGACCGCCGCCTTCTCCAAGGCCACCGGCATTCCGGTCAAGCTCGACGACAACTCGACCGGCCCGCTGCTTACCCAGATCGAGGCCTCCAAGAACAACCCCAACTGGGGATTGCTCTGGGTGGACGGCGCGACCGCCTTCGCGGGCCTCGACCAGCAGGGCCTGCTGCAGAAGGGCTTCGAGCCCAACGTGACCTGGGACAGCCTGGGCCAGCAGTCGGTGCCCTCAGACAAGAGCTACACGCCGACCGGCGTCACCCTGATGGCCGCCCTCGTC
>DAIRVB010000580.1:0-3211 GCA_036803065.1 Streptosporangiaceae bacterium | reverse complement strand
AACTCCTGCTCCTCACGGGGCTGGTGTTCTGCGCGGGACTGACCCGGTAGCCCCCGGTTAGGGGTTCAGGCTGCCGGGGGGCCAGCGCTGGGCGGGTCAGCCCTGAGTGGGTCAGCCCTGAGTGGGTCAGCCCTGGGCGAGTCAGGCTCCGGCGGCCTTCCGGCCAATGTCCAGTTCCTCGTACCTGCAGACGATCTGCTCGGCCGCCTCGACCAGGTCGTAAAAGGCCCGGCACTCGCGATGGCCATCGCGCATGGTCCACGAGACCACCCGACTGCGGCACCACACCGTCAGATCGCGCCTGATGGACAGCACGGACATGCCCGAGGCGGGCGCATCGGCACGCACGATCTGATCGCCGATCCCACGCTCGTCGAGCATCAACTGAAGCTCGCTGGCCGCCTCGCAGGAGCCAGGCTGCGGACCGTGAAACCGGTCCAGGGCGCGGGCCACCGGCACCGGCACCGCGAACCAGACCGCCTTGCCCGGGACCTTCCAGCCGCCCAGCCGGGCGCGGGTCGGGTGGTGACCCCAGCGGCCCTCCGACAGCCCCTCGACGACCCGCAGCCCCCGGCCGTTTTCAGAATCCGCGGTGCCACCGGCGGGATCCGCGGTGCCGCCGGCGGGATCAGGTGCGACGCCGAGCTTCCATCCGGGCAGTGAGTCGAAGAGCTTGCAGACCAGTTCCTGCTGGCCGCCCATGCGGCGCAGGTACAGCCACAGTTCGGGCATCCCGGCCGCCGGGCGGGCGGGACGGCCGTGAAACTGGATGTTCGCATGGGCGTGAAGGGTGTTCGCGGCCAGTTCGCTGGCCATCGTCGCACCGTCATGCGCCACATCAGGAGGAAGGCCGACACCCTCGGCCGCCTGGCGGAAGAGCCTCCGGGCGACAGCGGCACAGGTGGCATCGAGCGGAAGGGCAGCGGCGGCGCAGCCGCCCACAGCGACGGCCCTGACCGGATCGTTCACCGGCCGGGAAACATGCGGCTCGGCAATGGCAAGCGACCCGAACATGATCTTCAGCCTTCCCGGGCGTTAACCCACGTGTGAAACACAGATTACGAGTCGTGCACGCCCGGTGCAACGATATGAGACGGGATGGAACGATTTTGACGGTTCGTTTACGGCTTCTACCCGCAGCGGTACAGTCACACACGTGGCGACGCACGGCGATGCCCGCCATGGCCTTGAGACAGGCGCAACCATAGAAGAATCCCCCGGGTGGCAGCCCGGGGGATTCTTCGCGGTGTGCTCCGAGATGGGTCAGCCCGCAGCGCGGGCATCCAGGTCGTAGCGGCCCGCCTTGGCGTCGGCCAGGAAAGCCGCGAAGGCTGCCCGGCCGATGACGTGCGCGCCCCCTTCGGGGCGCTTGCTGTCCCGGACGGCGATGACGCCCGAGAGGTTGGCGGCGACTTCCACGCACCCCCCATTGAAGGAACTGCTGCGGGCCTTCCGCCAGGCTGCTTGAGACAGGTCGGTCATGATTCACTCCAGTTGTTCAGCTAGGTCCTTCAGGAAGGCCGCGGTGTCGACTGGCTCCAAGGCCGCATCGACGGCCCGGCCGAAGGATTGGATGTAGCTGTTCACCGACTCTGCGTTGCTCACCTCCTCGATCACGTAATCGGTTTCCAGGTAGATCAGGGCAGGTTCGCCCGGGAAATCCAGGATGTTGACCATGGAGTGCATGCCGACCGGGGGCCCGTCGGCGAAACGCTGGATGCGCAACTCCACGTTGGGACGGCGAGCGACGTCGAGAAGGTGCTCCACCTGCTCCCGCCGGTCTGACTTGGCGCCCCATCGGTAGGCGAGAGACGCCTCGGTGATCACGGCGCTCAGTTTCGGCGCGGTGCCATCGGTGCGGCCGAGCACCTCCTGCCGGCGTAGCCGGGTCTCCAGCGCCCGCCTGCGCCAGGCGGGGGACCTGAGCCCGGCCCGCATGAACGCCTCCACGTACGCCGCGGTCTGCAAGAGCCCGGGCAGGACCAGGGGCATGAAAACGCGGATCCGGGAGGCGTCGTTCTCGAAGCCAGGGAACTCGTTCTCGAAGATGTCGGGGTAGTCCCGCCACCAGGGCCGGGCGCGAGCCCGCATGGCGAGATCCGCCAGCCTCTCCCGCTCGTCCTCGGCCACCTCGTAGATACGCAGGAGGTCCCGGATGTCGCTCATCTCGGGGCGACGCCATTGGTTCGCTTCGAACCGTCCGACTTTGCCCCGGCCCCAGTTGAGCATGTCGCAGACGTGGTTAGCCGTGTAGCTGCGAACCAGACGGAGCTCGGTCAGGCGGCGAGAAAGCTGGCGTTTCGCCACGGTTGCGCCGTAAGCGTCGTCGGCCATCCGGGTCTCCTCCTACGGGTCTAAATCGCAGCATAGCGCTGAGTAAGTTGTGAATCACAGATTCCCGGATACTGGTGCCGGGTACCGGACCGAAGCACCGGGGCCCGGGCGCTGCGCGCTGGCAGGCACTGTGGCGGCAGCACTTGGGTTGGCCGGCACTGCGCTGGCCGCCACTGCGCTGGCCGGCACGCACTGGCCGGCACGGCGGCAGCACCAGGGTTTGCCGGATGGCCGGGCTAGCCAGCCGCGTCGTCGAACTCGCCACCCCGTACTCCGTCCAGGAAGCACTCCCACTCGTGACGGTCGTAGACGAGGACCCGGCCCGCCGGGTCACCACCCACGCGCATCAGCACCCACTCGGTCCGGCCCGCTCCAGGCTCGGCGACGAACGCGACCTCGATCGCACCCGTCCCGTCGCCCGGATCCCCGCTGCCTGACCGCTGCCATGCCTGGGCATGCACATCAATGCCAAGGTCCGTCACTGTGGGCTTCCTCATCACAGCGTTCTCCTCAGCCGTCTCACGGGCCCGGTCTCACGGGATCCGGGCAACACCGCAGTAACCCCACCGTGAGCCGTCACTGTCGGCGAGTTCCGGGTCCTCGGCGCCCCATTCACCCATGAACGCCAGCCCTGGCGCGCCCCCCTGATAAGGCGCCTCCATCTCCAGTCCCTCGAAGAACCGCTCCACCTCGGCCCGCGACCGTAGGTAGATGTTCTCGGTGGCCTGCGCGTACACCTGCAGGCCGGTCTGCACACCGCGACTGGGCACGTTGTCCGCGGTGACATGGGACACCACCAGATAGCTGCCTGGTACCAGCGCGCGCACGTACTGGGCCACCAAGCCCCAGGGGTCGCTGCCGTCCGCCACGAAATGCA
>DAIRVB010000579.1:1812-3225 GCA_036803065.1 Streptosporangiaceae bacterium | reverse complement strand
TTCGCCTGGCTCCGGCCCGATGACCTGATCTGGAACTACTGGGTCAACAACTACCTGCAAGGCCGGACCCCACCGCCGTTCGACATCCTGTACTGGAACGCCGACACCACGAGGCTGCCCGCGGCGCTGCATCGGGACTTCATCGAGCTCGCCCTGTCCAACGCGCTGACCACGCCGGGGAAGGCCACCATGCTCGGCTCCCCCGTCGATCTGTCCGCGGTTGACACCGACAGCTATGTCGTGGCTGGCCTCGCTGACCACCTGTGCCCGTGGCAGTCGTGTTACCGCAGCACCCAGATGCTCGGCGGCACTGCCCGGTTCGTGCTGTCCACGAGCGGGCACATCGCTTCCATGGTCAACCCGCCGTCCAACCCCAAGGCGAGCTTCCGGGCCGCGCCCGGCACTCCGGCGGAGCCCAGTGACTGGCTGACGGAGGCCGTTGCGGCGCAAGGAAGCTGGTGGCCTGACTATGCCTCCTGGCTGGCGGAGCGCAGCGGCGGCCGGAAGAAGCGCCCGGGTGGCCTGGGCAGCAAGCGATTCCCGCCGCTGGACCCGGCGCCAGGCACCTACGTTTTCGATCGGTGAACGGATGCCATCAACCGGTGCGGAGACGATGCGCAGCATCGGCGTCGGCGACCAGCAACTGCGCGTCGCCGTGCGCCGGGGGCAGCCGGACCGGGTGCCGCTGCTGCTGATCAACGGCATCGGCGCCAGCCTGGACCTGCTGCAACCGTTCGTGGACGCGCTTGATCCGTCGCTGGGTGTGATCCGTTTCGACGTTCCCGGCGTCGGCGGCTCGCCCCTCCCGGCCACCCCGTACCGCTTCACGGGGCTGTGCAAGCTGATCTCCCGGATGCTGACCGCGCTCGGATATGACGCGGTCGACGTGCTCGGCATCTCCTGGGGCGGCGGGGTCGCACAGCATTTCGCGGCCTTCCAGCGGGCGCGGTGCCGGCGGCTGGTGCTGGTCAGCACCGCTACCGGCGCGCTCATGGTGCCTGCCCGGCCGGCCGTGCTGATGCAGATGGTCACGCCGCGGCGCTACCTGGACGCCGGCTACCTGGAGCGCGCCGCACCCGGCCTGTACGGCGGATCCGCCAGGACCGATCCTGGGCTGATCACCGCCGCGATGCACGCGCATTCCCGGGTCGGGTCGCCTCGTGGCTACCTCTACCAGCTCACCGCCGGGGCCGGCTGGACGAGCGTGCCGTTCCTGCCGCTGCTGCGCCAGCCGACACTCATCATGTCGGGCGACGACGACCCGATCATCCCGCTGGTCAACGCCCGCCTGATGCACCGGCTGATCCCGCATTCGCAGCTGCACGTCTTTCACGGCGGCCACCTCGGCCTGGTCACCGAGGCGCCGCAGTTCGCACCGGTGGTGGACCAGTACCTCGCCGGGCCCGATCGCAG
>DAIRVB010000579.1:0-1712 GCA_036803065.1 Streptosporangiaceae bacterium | reverse complement strand
AGGCGCCGCAGTTCGCACCGGTGGTGGACCAGTACCTCGCCGGGCCCGATCGCAGGGGAGGACTCGATGACAATGGCTCCGGACGCTGACTTCTACGCGCTCGAATCGCTGCTCGATGAGGCCGGGCGTGAGCTGCTGGCGCGGGTCAGGGAGTTCATGGAAAAGTCGGTCCAGCCCATCATCAACGACTACTGGATCCGCGCGGCATTCCCGCACGAACTCGTTCCCGCCATGGCCAGGCTCGGGATCGCTGGCCTCGGTTACGAGGGCTACGAATGCCCGGGCGGCGGCAGCCTGCTGAGCGGCATGGTCGCGATGGAGATCGCCCGCGTAGACGCGTCCATGCAGACCTTCCTGGGCGTGCACTCGGGGCTGGCGATGGGGTCGATCTACCTGTGCGGTTCCGAGGAGCAGAAACAGCGCTGGCTTCCCGCCATGGCACGAATGGAGAAGATAGGCGCGTTCGGCCTGACCGAGCCCGATGTGGGTTCTGGCGTGGCCCGCGGGCTGACCACGACGGCCCGCCGGGTGAAGAGGGCTGGGGAGGCGGGTGGGGACTGGGTGCTCGACGGGCAGAAGAAGTGGATAGGCAACGCGACCTTCGCCGACTACGTGATCATCTGGGCCCGTGACGTCGAAGATGGCCAGGTGAAGGGCTTCGTGGTCGAGAAAGGCACGCCGGGGTTCTCGGCCGTCGCGATGCAGGACAAGATCGCGCTGCGGGTTGTCCAGAACGCGCACATCTCGATGGAGGGCGTGCGGGTGCCGGAAGCCAACCGGCTGCAGAACGCGTCGTCGTTCCGTGACACGGCCGCGGTCCTGCGGCTGACCCGGGCGGGCGTGGCGTGGCAGGCCGTCGGCTGCGCCCGCGGCGCCTACGAGCACGCCCTCGCCTACGCCGGCCAGCGGGAGCAGTTCGGCAGGCCCATCGCCGGCTTCCAGCTCGTCCAGGACCTGCTGGTCCGCATGCTGGCCAACGTGACAGCCTCCGCGTGCCTGTGCGCACGGCTCTCTCAGCTGCAGCAGGAAGGTGCCGCGGAAGACCACCACTCGGCGCTGGCCAAGGCGTTCTGCACGGTGCGGATGCGCGAGACGGTCGGCTATGCCCGCGAACTGCTCGGCGGCAACGGCATCCTGCTGGAGAACCAGGTGGGCCGGTTCGTCGCCGACGCCGAGGCGATCTACTCCTACGAGGGCACCAGGGAGATCAACACCCTGATCGTCGGCCGCGCCATCACCGGCGTCGGCGCGTTCGTCTGACCGCAGGAAACGTCTGAGCCCAGGAAACGTCTGAGCCCAGGAAACTCTGACCGCAGGAAACGGAGACACGGATGTTACGGATCAGGCCCACCTGGCAGGCCCACGCTCGACGAGGCGCGGGAGTGATCGCCATCGGGGCTCTCGTCGCCACCGCGACGGCCGCCGGCGCCGGTGCGACGACGGTCAGGCCGCTGAGCCCGGGCACGGGGCCGGTCGTCGCGACCGCGGACGGGGCGGTGGGCGGCAAAACGGCAGGCGCCATGAACGAGTTTCTCGGCATCCCCTATGCGGCCCCTCCGGTCGGCCCGCTGCGCTGGCGTCCCCCGCAGCGCGCCGCACGCTGGCACGGCGTGCGCGACGCGACCCAGTTCGCCCCGCACTGCGCCCAGTCAGCCTCGCCGTTCGGCCAGGCCAGCACGTCGGAGGACTGCCTTTACCTGAACGTGTTCACC
>DAIRVB010000578.1:0-3281 GCA_036803065.1 Streptosporangiaceae bacterium | reverse complement strand
GAGCAGCATCTCATCACCACGGGCTCCGGGTTCCGCTACTTTCCGGCCCGGATCCTGCGCAGCCAGGTCACCCTGGCCGACTGGCCGTCAGACGAGCCTGCGCCCCCGCCCACCACAGGCAGCACAAGAACAAGCAGCGGAAGAAGAAGCCGCGAGCCGGCGAGTAAGCTGCAGCGGCGCGGTTGTTCCCGGGATGGCTAGATGCGGCGGCCGCGTGAGGCACAGGCGGCGACAGCCAAGGCCATCGCGGCCCTTGCTCTCGCCGCCTTAGAGCTAGCTGCAGCGCTTAAAGCTACGCCGCCTCCCCCGCCCACCTCGTAGGCGCCGAAAGAGCTAGCTCCGGGCGGACGGCGGCAGTCCCCGGTGCAGGCCCGAGTCCGGGGTTTCGCACCCCACTCTGATCCGGCCACTAAGCATGACGTCGGCCAGCGGGACCATTCCGCCCGGATCGCGGAGTCTAACGGAGCCGTCACGGCCTGCCGCTGCTCCTGGGAAAAGATCAGGCCCCACACCTATCCTGAAGCTGCGAACTGTCAGGAGGCGGAGGGCCTTGGACGAGGCTAACACGCGCCCGGCGGCCGGTACCGTGGACGGCGGCCAGGCGGCTAGTGGCCACCATGGTGGCCAGGATGACCCTGGGCACCTGGGCGCCCTGATCCGCGATTTAAGGTTGGCGCTCGGGTGGTCACAGGGCAGGCTCGCCGCTGAGCTATGCACGATCGCCAGCCATCAGGCAGTCACCCGCGAATGCGTCTCCCGCTGGGAGCACGGCAAGCGCGTGCCTGGCCCGTTCTGGTTGCCGTACCTCGCCGAAGCGCTGCAGGTACCGTTGCGCGAATTGGAGAGGGCACGGATGCGCCGCAGGGACATGCTCAGGGCTTCGGCTGCCGTGATCGCGGCGGCCGGGATGGCGCCCGCGATCGCCGCCGCCGGGCGGGACCTGTTCGACACCATCACCGTGGGAGACGCCGGGCCGCTGGGCCTCGTCCAGACCGCTCACGAGACAGACCTGATGCTCGCCGGGCTGTCAGCCGGTGACCGGCCCGCGATGCTGCACCTGGCCCGCTGGGCCGATGACGGTGAGACGGCTGTCCTGCGGGTCAACGCCGCGGGCATCCTCGCCAAGACCCCGGATCTTGACGCGGCGGGCGCGGCGGCCGGCGCGCTGCGGCGCGACCCCGAGGTGCGGGCCCGGTACCTGTCGGCAGTGTCCGCCCGGCTCGCGCGCACCGCGCGGCCGGCCTCGGCCGAGCTGTTCAACACGGGCGACGCCGGGGCGCGGTGGTGCTCCGCGTACCTCCTCGCCCAGGACGGCACTCCCCCAGCCCGCCGGGCGCTGGGCCGCGCGCTGCGCACGGAGCCGGTCGCCGAGGTCGTGCGGAGCATCGGCCTCATCCTGAACGGGGACAGCCCATGCATGTGATCGAGGTCCGCGACGCCGACCTGATCGAGGACATCACCCGCCAGGCGGCGCAACTCGGCATCACCGACGCCGCGATCGTCTCCCTGATCGGCGCCGCCGACTCGTTCACGGTCTCCACCATGGCTGCTGGCGACGCCATGAAGGACATCCCTACCAAGTGCGGCCAGCCCGCGGAAATGACTGGCAGCGGGGAGATCGTGGATGGCAAGCCGCACATCCACGCGGTGATGGCGGTCGAGGGTGCCCAGGCGGTTGCCGGGCACCTGCACAGCGCCTGCATCGGGACATGGTTTGCCCGCGCGTACGTGCTGCCCGTCACCCGGTAACTGGCCACCCTCCTGGCCACTCCCGCAACAGGGCGGGCGAACCTAACGTCACCTGCATGACTAGCGGTGACAGCACAGACACAACCGCATTGGAGAAGCTGGGCGCCGAACTCAGCAGCCAGGGCTTTGACCCGGTGATCAGTACCAGCGGCGGACGGCCTGCGTTAGTGGTGTCCAATCCCCGTGTGCCAGCGCTCTCTGAGACCATCATGACCGAGGGCGAGTGGTACTGGTGGAGTTGGGCGGAACGGATTTGTTCCACGGCAGGCGTATCCGGCGCGGCCGGCGCGATCAGCCGCGTACTGGCGCAGGGAAGCGATCCGGCGTGACCGGCGGCGAAGCTACGGCGCCGCTCACCGTCACCGACGTGCGCGAAGAGTTCGGCCCCGGCGGCTGGCAACTGGAGGAAGGGCGTTTCTGCTGGTCGGCCACCAGGCGGCCGACTCCGACCGCGAGAGAGATCGTGGTCGGCCGCGACCTTGACCACCTGGCGGCCAAGCTCCGCGCCGAGATGGACAGCCAGGGATGACAGCCGTCTTCGGCCCGGCGCCGCCGACGCTCAATGACGTTGCCCAGGAGGTCCCCCGCTGGCACTGCTGGCAGGGTGTGGCTGGGCTGCTATACGCCAGGCTGACCCGGTCCTGTCCGCCGCGGACCGTCCGGGCCGCGACTCCGCTGGAGTTGTGGGCGGAGATCAGCCGAGCCGAAGCGGACGTCTGACGTCGTGGCGCCTCCTGTGCCGGGCCTGGGCCCGCTGGAATCCGCGATCATGACCGCCGTCTGGAACGCTGCGGAGCCGCTCACCGGCCGGGACGTCTACCGGCACCTGGACTACCGCGGCGACGCCGGGGACATCCCCACCTATACGACGGTGGCCACCGTCCTCGCGATCCTGTGGCGCAAAGGGCTGCTCGAGCGGGCCGCGTGCCTGCCGGGAACCGGCGGCCGGTGGGTCTGGTCGTATCAGGGGAAGGTCTCGCGGGAAAGCTACCTCGCGGTTGTCGTCCGCAGCGCCCTCGACTGCACACCGAACCGGACACTCGTCCTCGGCCTGGCGCTCGCAGCGCCTGGCGACGACTGGACGCAGCGGCTCGGGGTGGCCACCTAGCTGGGAGGGCGCGGGTTCCATCAGGAATCCCCCTTATGGGTGACCCGCGCCCTCCCTTCACTTTCCCGGTCGGCTCCCCCGGCCGGGCGAGCCGAGGTCGCTGACCTGCGCGGTTTCGCTGTCGAGCGGCGTGCAGCCCGCTACGGGGCCGTGGACGGCCTTGTCGTAGCCGGGGAAGTCGAACTCCTCGAACGGCCCGACCTTCTGGCCGAGGTCGTTGACGGTGATCACGGAAGCGGTGTCGCTGCAGAAGCGCACGGGACCTCCCAGGCATGGCGGGGCTACGGTGAGGGGCGCGGGAAAGGCACTAGCCCTGGTGGGGGCCTGGGTGAACTGGGCGCGGAGCAGCCGGTGGATGATCGGCGTCCTCGTGGTTGCCGTCGTGGCGGTGGTCGGCTGGGCGCTATTCGTGCCGGCCGCGGAC